>NZ_JBHSAB010000024.1:0-131953 GCF_042649825.1 Legionella dresdenensis
TTGGACCAAAGAGCAAGGTCAATGGTTAATAATCAAGCAGCTTAAGGCAGCGCCATTGGGCTGTAAAGCCAACATTTCATTCTGGCAAGGAGTGTTGAGCTTCACAGCCCAACCAATAAAGTTTCAGGATCAATAGTACTACCCTGGATTTTCAGTGTCTTACGCCGGCTGCTTATCCCGCGAACCAATGTAACCTGTCGCACTGGTACCGCGAATAAACGAGCGATATATTGTTGCAGGGTTTCGTTTGCGCGGCCTTCAACAGGCGGCGCATTGAGTCGGATTTTTAACAAACCGTCATACAACCCAGTGATTTCGGTAGTTTTTGCTCCCGGCTGGACATAAACCTGTAATGTAATTAGCTCTTTATCATGTTGATACCACATTTACTTTCTGCCAGCCGTTTCCCTGATATATTGTAAATGCTGTCTGGCTGCTTCCTGCTCGGCTTTCCGGCGTGTCGCGCCTTGACCATATGTCGTTTTATTCAGGCTTTTTATCGTACAACTGACCCGGAAAATCTGCTCGTGCTCTTCACCGCTCACCTCAATGAGAATATATTCCGGTAAAGATTTTTTATTTGCCTGCAGATGTTCCTGTAATTGGGTTTTAGCATCTTTCAGATTATCCTGCAATTTAGTATCAGAAAGCCTTGTATGGTAAAGCTTGAGGATTAGCAGACGAGCCTGTTCGATATTGCTATCGAGGAACACAGCAGCGATAACAGCCTCTACCGCATCAGCAAGTATGGATGCACGACGGAAGCCGCCGCTTTTTAGTTCTCCTTGTCCCAGGAAAAGATAATCTCCCAATTGCAATTCCATGGCGATATCAGCCAGCATATCACCTTTTACCAGAAACGACCGCAAACGGCTTAACTGCCCTTCGCTCTCATTGGGAAATTGCTCAAACAGCGCATTAGCAATGACAAAACTCAGTATCGAATCACCTAAAAATTCAAAACGTTCATTATTGATATTACCGGCGCTGCGATGCGTCAGCGCCTGTTTCAGGAGCGATATATTATTAAATTCGTACCCCAGCCGCCGGCATAAACGCTTTAAATCAATTGGAACCAACTTTTACCTCTTGCAATTCATGAAAATCAAATTTCAGGCTTACGTTATAAACCAAAGGCTTAATCACAGTATAATTAAGTTCTATTTTATAACTGCCGTCATCCTGGGGTGTAATTCGGATCTGTTCGGGTTTCAATTCAATGCCATTGACATACAATTGATTCTCCAACTTATTCTTCAGTACCGAGGCATTAACCATACGGTCATCCGTAAAATTGGTTTGATCAAGTGATTGCAAAGCCTTGAGCGAACTTTTAACCTCAAAGTTCTGAATATAAACCGGCACAATCCTCAAAACAACAATAGCGATAATAATAACCGTAGCTGTTGTTAACAACATACCAATCAGAGTAATTCCTTTTTGCTTTCTCATTGTCATATCCTTATGTTACTGACTCATTAGATTTCCTAGTGAATAATCCGGCCTATACCAGACCATCTGACACTATCAGTCGCGCCATTCCAGCTCATCCACACCAGCAGCGCTTTACCACGCAGGTATTCATCATCTACGAACCCCCAATAGCGGCTATCGGCGCTGTCATCCCGGTTATCGCCCATCATAAAATATTTGCCGGCTGGCACTTCAAGATCAAAGTTTTCGGCAGGCAAATCAGGACGAATATAAATATCATGCTCGACACCATTGAGATTTTCCCGGTATTTGGCAACAGCTTTACCTGAACTTTCATCAGTGGTGTACTCAACAAAATTTTGTTTCATTTCCTTGCCATTAATGGTCAGGACTTTATTATGATAGCTGACTTTATCGCCAGGTACGCCGATAACCCGCTTGATATAATCATAAGAAGGATCGGGCGGCCAGCGGAAAATCGCAATCTCGCCAGTTTTTGGATCGCTTACCGGAATCACTTTCTTTTCCCACACAGGCAAACGTAATCCATAGGCAAATTTATTCACAGCCAGAAAGTCGCCGATAAGAAGCGTTGGCTCAAGCGAGCCAGAAGGAATGCGGAAAGGCTCAATCAAAAAAGAGCGCAACAATAACACAAAGAAAAATACCGGGAAAAATGAACGGGAATATTCAATAATTTTTCCAGGCCGTTGATCCTGACCACGCTTTTTCGACCAGAACAGCACATCCAGCAAGTAGATGATACCGCTTACCAGCGAAAGGATTACTAGCACTAAAGCAAAGTTCATATTAATTCCTGTCTGTTATCTTTCGGCTATTTTTTTCGATCGGTTTGAAACACCGCCATAAATGCTTCCTGTGGAATTTCCACATGCCCGACTTGTTTCATTCGTTTTTTACCTGCTTTTTGTTTTTCAAGTAATTTACGTTTGCGGGTGATGTCGCCGCCATAACATTTCGCCGTCACATTTTTACGCAGCGCTTTAACCGTCTGGCGTGCAATGATATGGCTACCCAATGCGGCCTGAATCGCCACATCAAACATCTGACGAGGTATCAATTCACGCAACTTGTCTGCCAACGCCTTACCGCGAGTATGAGCAGTACTGCGGTGGACAATCACGGCCAGGGCGTCAACTTTTTCACCGTTAATCAGTACGTCCATTTTTACCAGATCCGCTTCATCAAAACGCAGGAAGTTATAATCCAGTGAAGCATAACCACGGCTGACAGATTTCAAACGATCAAAGAAATCCGAAACTACTTCGCTCATCGGCAAATCATAGGTAACCGATACCTGCCGGCCGCTGTACATCATACTGACCTGAACGCCTCTGCGCTCGACGCAAAGCGTTATGACCTGACCTAAATAATCATTGGGTACAAGAATATTAGCCCGGACGATGGGTTCGAACATCTGTTTGATTTGCGGACTGGGCGGTAATTGTGACGGGTTATCGATCATTAAGGTTTCACCCTTGGTAGTCACAATTTTATAAACAACTGTCGGCGCTGTAGAAATCAAATCAAGATCGTATTCGCGCTCGAGCCGCTCCTGAATAATTTCCATATGCAGCATACCGAGAAAACCGCAACGGAAACCAAACCCCAGAGCCTCAGATGATTCTGGCTCGTAAAACAGGGATGCGTCATTAAGACTCAATTTGGCCAACGCTTCCCTGAATGCCTCGAAATCATCGGAACTAATCGGGAAAAGACCGGCATAAACTTGCGGTTTCACACGTTGGAAACCAGGTAGCTGAGTATCAGCAGGCGTACGGTCAAGCGTCAGAGTATCACCGACAGGCGCACCCTGAATATCTTTAATACCGGCGATAACATAACCGACTTCGCCTGCTTTAAGTTCGGCAAGACTGGTTCTCTTGGGCGTGAAAATACCAACCTGATCCACTTCATAGGCCCGGCCAGTAGACATTACGCGCATTTTGTCGCCTTTTCGCAGCGTTCCATTAACGATGCGAACCAGCGAGACAACCCCAAGATAGCTATCAAACCATGAATCAATGATAAGGGCTTGTAGCGGCGCAGTAGTATCGCCTGTAGGCGGTGGAATATATTCAACCAATGCCTCCAGCACATCCTGAACACCCAGGCCGCTTTTCGCGCTGGCATGAATGGCATGATGGGCTTCTACGCCGATAATATCCTCTATTTCAGCAACCACACGCTCCGGTTCTGCCTGTGGCAAATCAATTTTATTCAGTACGGGTAAAACTTCCAACCCTTGTTCAATAGCGGTATAACACACGGCTACCGTCTGAGCTTCCACTCCCTGGGCGGCATCCACGACCAGGATAGCGCCCTCGCAGGCAGCGAGTGAACGCGATACTTCGTAACTGAAGTCAACATGCCCCGGGGTATCAATAAAGTTCAGCAAATAGGTTTTGCCGTTTTTGGCTTTGTAATTCAGCGAAACGCTTTGCGCTTTGATGGTAATGCCGCGCTCGCGCTCGATATCCATGGAATCCAGTACCTGATCAGCCATTTCCCGGTCGGAAAGGCCGCCGCAGAATTGAATAAATCGATCAGCCAAAGTCGATTTACCATGATCAATATGGGCAATAATTGAAAAATTACGGATTAAACTTAAATCGCTCAACTTAAAAACCTGCTGGTAAAATTGGCTTATTCTAACGTATTAATCAAGTCACAGAAAGCCTCAATGAAGATTTACTATAGCAAACAATGTAAAGTCTGTACCCAAGCACAACCTGTTTTGCATTTTATGATCTGATTGATCCGTTTATTTTCAAATGAATTATTTTTATGATATAAGGATCCATTAATAATCAATTGTTATAATTAATTACCGAAGATAGATTAACAGGACTGTTGTATGCCAAACCTTACACGCTTTTACATTGGACAAAAAGAAAACTCTCATGCCCAAAGATTCAAAAAAGAACTCGAAGCTCGTGGATTAACCACGTCTGTAGATAAAGTAAACAATCTTATTTATATCGACTTGATTAACACGCCTTTTTCAGCGATCGCAAAGTTCGATAATTCGGAAGAACCTGATACAGGTTATCATGAGCTAAGTTATCAGGATTACGTAATTGCATCTATAAGAACGGGTTCGGATTCCCTTCCGGCAAAAGGGGCTTGCGTCTGTCTTAAAAATATTCAGTTATTACCCAAAAATCTCAAGGATAGCCAGGAAAAAGTTTGTTCGATACCGGCAGAAGAACCAGTAGCAATAAAGCCTGCCACAAAAGGAAGCCCTGGCCTGAGGCGTGCCGGCCTTTTCTTTAAGAGCTTAAAAACATTACCAGAAACAATTTGTAATTTTACGGTTAATATCCGCTAGAATACGTTTGCTGAGGGCTGCTTTTTTGACTACAATGAGGACTTTGTCAAACTACAGGATGCCGCCCCATGCGACGATTAATTACGCTTTGCCTTGCCTTTGCAACATTGCTTTCTGGTTATAATGCCAATGCTGATCAGAATTTTACCCAACGAAAAGATGTTCAGCAATTTATTAATTTTATGGTTACTAAACATGGTTTCCAACGCAAGGATCTGGTTAACACCTTTAATAATGTGCAAGTACAACCGCGGATTATTGAATCGATGGAAAAACCCTATGAAAAAAAAACCTGGGATGTCTATAAACAACTGTTTTTAACCCAGCAACGGGTTCAGGGTGGTATTGAATTCTGGCAGGCAAATCAGAAAGCGTTAATGCAGGCAGAAAAAAAATACCATGTTCCTGCCAATATCATTGTCGCTATTATTGGTGTTGAAACATTATATGGTAAAAATCAGGGGAATTACCGCGTGCTGGATGCGCTATCCACTCTGGCGTTCAATTATCCCAAGCGCGAAGAGTTTTTTAAAAAAGAATTGGCTGAATATCTGATCCTTTGCCGTGAACATAATGTTCAGCCTACGCAATACCTGGGTTCCTATGCCGGAGCAATGGGGAAACCGCAATTCATGCCTAGCAGTTACCGTTATTACGCAGCCGATTTTACCGGTAACCCGAAAAAAGATTTAATGAATGATGATAATGCAGTAATTGCCAGTGTAGCTAACTACTTTCATAAACATGGCTGGATGCCTAATCAGGGTGTTGCACAACCAGCACAGATTTATGGTAGCGGCTACAAAAAAATTAATACTACAAATAAAACAGCCGCTTATGACAAGAAACAATTGGCCGCTGCGGGTGTTAAACCCGTTACTGCTGCAGTTAATCCACCTGAAAAAGCCGGCTTGATTGAATTAATTAACCAGAGCGGTTCTGAATATTGGCTGGCTTATCCCAATTTTTATGTGATTACCCGTTACAACAGCAGCCCACAATATGCCATGGCCGTTTACCTTCTGTCGCAACAGTTGAAAACGCAATGGGCGAGTTCCACGCAAGGGAAAAAATTTGCCTACGCATAATAATTTTTCTCCTGAACCAGGGCCCGGTTCAGGAGCTCCTTCGCTATAATCTGGCTAAAAAGGACGACAGTGACAACTTGTTATATTTTTGCAAAATATCTTACCGAACATTCTTGTCAATGTATTGTTCTGGATAATCAAAATGCCGTAGAACTGACCTTAGCGGATAGGCATTTTGATGAAATCAGACAAATCCAGAACACGGCCCGCACTGTTATTGTCCTTTCTTGCGAACACTTCTCGATCCACAACCCTGAACTACCCTTACTCAATGATAAAAAAGCCGGTACCGTGTTGCCTTTTGCCTTAGAAGAAAACCTGGCGGAAAATCTCGATGACCTGCATTTTGCATTCAGTCGAAATCATTATAAACAGGGGCGTTATCAAGTTGCTGTGTGCAACAAAATTTTTCTGGCGGATATTATTAGTCGTCTGAAAGAAAATAATCTCCGGTTTGATTGCATCACTGTTGACTGGTTTGCACTGGCCGATGGGGAAGGCTGCCTGTCTGGTTCAGGATTACTGATAAATGATCAGACTGGTTTTTGCGGTTATCTAAACCAGGATTTTGTTCCTATCTATTTGAAGACCCGTCCGGAAGATTTAAAAATTTATTCATTTGCCGATACTGATCCTGCGCTGCAAACAACCGGTACAACATCTGAATCAGAAATGTCTGCCAGCTGGATTGCCAAGCGCTTACAATCCCGCCCGCTGCTCAATCTTTGCCGCGGCGAGTTTGCCCATGAGACGGCAACAGGGAATCAGAAAATCTGGTATTATGCCGCCGCCGGAATGATTGGATTATGGCTGCTTGCAGTCATTGCTGTTGATGCCATTAAAATTCATCAGTTGAATAATAAAATAGCTGCTGTTGATCAGCAGATAGCAACGATTTATTATAAATTCTTTCCTGAAGCCAAACAGGTAATCAGCCCGCGCTTTCGCATTGAGCAATTCCTGAAAACACATAACAGCGGCACTGATAACGCGCTCTGGTTGTTATTAAATCAATTATCAGCTGCAAACCAACAAACCCAGTCGGTCATTGAAAAATTACGGTTTCAAAACCAGATTCTGCAAGTCAGTTTAATCGCTAAAGATTTTAATACTCTGGAAACGCTGCAGACTGCCTTGCAAAAAGCACAACTTAAAGTTAAGCAATCACAGGCTGCTTCACGGGATCAGCAGGTAGCCGCAACACTGGAGCTTGGGTTATGATGCAGTATTGGGCAAATCTGAACGAACGTGACCGGGTTGCAGCCATTGTCGGTGTTGCTGTTTTGATTGCCTATTTATTCTATTTGCTAGTTTATTCACCATTAAATAACGCTGTTGCCAGTAAAACCAAAGAACTGCAGGAAAAACAGGTTACCTATAACTGGATGCAACAAGTAAGTACCAGCACAACAACATCCAGGTCATTGATTACAACTACTAATAACAAGCTGCTCACTGTTATCGCCAGTCAGTTGCAGGCTCCTGCTTTTCAGAAATTTCCCAATCAGCTGCAACAAACCAGCCAGGGGGATATTCAGCTTGGCTTTGAAACTGTACCTTATAATCAATTTTTGAAATGGTTATGGGCCTTGGGGAATCAATATGCAATTACGGTGAAAACGTTGGCGATCAATAATACTGGCACGCCGGGATTAGTGAAGGTCACTGCTGTTATTGGGTCATGATGCAGCAGTTTTAAGGAGTGTTGGGCTGCACTTCGTTTAACCCAACCTACCCTTATTATAACAGTGTAGGTTGGGCTGTAAAGCCCAACATTTCATTTATTCAACAATAGATATACTTTTTACAAGAGAGTTATTACACTGGCGCTTTTTTAAATCGGTGTAAAATAATAATGACAAAACCAAAAAAGTGGCTCTCGGATTTACATAATCACCTTAATGGAAGCGTTAGTTGGGATTTTTTAAGCAGAACAGCCACAAAAAATGCTCGCATGGATGAATATAACAAGTTGGTAAAGTTGAAAGAGGATTATCACAAGCTTGCCGCTGAACAACCCGAAGAAGGCTTTGCCAAAAACGTTATAACCCTTATATGGCAGCAATTCGAATTTATTCATCAAATTATTCAGGATTTAAGCGATATCTATGAGGCGGTTTTAGATGTTGTTGAAAATACTGTTGCGGAATACATTGAAATCAGAACAACGCCCAAAAAGCTTAAGGGCGAGTCGAGAGACAAATATATTGATACGTTTGTGGCGGCATTAAATAAAGCAAATGAAACAATAAAAGATAAACAAGCCTTTGGTTTGTTAAGCCTGGACAGAACAGTACATACCCTGGCTGATGCAGAACAATTTATTCACAGAATCCGCGAAAACCGTGCTGTATTACATGGACTGGACATTTCCGGCAACCCGGCTGCTGCAAGAACACTGACCGGAGATCAACTTCACGATGTTGTTCTTCTGGCGCTAAATAGTGATATTCCAATCGCCGTTCATATGGCAGAAACCAAAAGTAAAATAGAAGAAGACGATACGGATTGTGTTTTAATGGCCTTGGAACAATGGAAATTAAAACAACCGGCACAAGTGAAAAACCTGTTCGAAGGTAAAGTCAGATTAGGTCATTGCATTTATTTAACAGAGCAGCAACAAAAGAAAATTGCCGAACTCCAGATTCCAATTGAGATATGCCCTACTTGCCATAGCCGATTAAATTGGCATTTGGAAAAAGACCCCCATCCAGTCAGAGGGGTTTATGATGATATCAGTGATCCTGTTACTATTGGAACCGATGATGAAACGCTATTTTCTGCCACCGCGGAAACCGAAGTAAGGCATGGGATTGGCTTTTTTCATAACAGGAAAGGATTAACTGAAGAGCAGATAATGGTGCATCAAGCAAAATATCGGTTTTGATTTCCAGTGTTAAAAAATAAATTAAGGAGTTTTGGGCTGCACTTATATGACAGTGTAGGTTGGGTCGTTTTGACCCAACATTTCCTTACTCACCAGCTTTTGTTGGGTCAAACGACCCAACCTACCTATTCACTAACATTAGTCTGTACATTTCCCCAGTTCTTAACGCCTGCCCCCTGTTTAATATCATCCGGCAGTGAATTCAGCGCTTCCTGCGCCTCTTCTTTTGAGTTATAGCTGCCATAGAGGCCTTTATAATGCGCCTTACCATTACGGTTATATTTAATTTCAGCCATGCGATCTTTTTTCGGAGCTTTGTAGAGCTGTTTGGCTACATGGGAGGCTTTTTCACTATCGGCAATTTCTATGGTATAACCTTGTGGATTCTGGCTATTAACCCACTGCCGGTCTACATCTTTGGCGGGAGTCGGTGAATGATAGGCGCCGACATGATAGGAATCGGGCACTTTAGCGTTTCGGCCGTATTCCGGCTGCGTCTGATTCGTGTAATCAATGGTGACATTATAGTTTTGGTACTGCATGTCATTATAGTTATAAGGCTGATAAGCAGGATAATTACTACCCATATTATCATCATCAACCATAGTACAACCTGCCATTAAACAAAGGCAAAGTCCAGAGATGAGTGTACGTGTTTTCATACCGTCCTTCCCTCTTTTTGTTTTTATTGGGATATTATAAGTGTAGACGGTTTGGGAATATTTTTTAATTTCTGATACCATCGGATTAATAGTTTTTCAGATCGGGCTTTACCATGTGGACTCATAGACGCTCAGGACAATCAAATCAGCGCGGTGCGCAAGACCATCGTGATCCTTATGAACGTGACAGAACACGGGTAATCCATTGCCCGGCATTCAGACGCTTGCAACGCAAAACCCAGATTCTTGGCACCGATGAAGGCGATTTTCATCGCACCCGGCTAACTCACTCGCTTGAAGTTGCTTCAATAGGCTGCAGCATTGTCCGTAATCTGGCTATTAATCATCAGGAAACTGTTCTTGCAAGCCTGCTGCCTAATGATGATTTAATCAGTGTTATCTGCCTGCTCCATGACATAGGCCACCCGCCCTTTGGACATGGCGGCGAAGTAGCGCTCAATTATATGATGCGTGATCATGGTGGTTTTGAAGGCAATGCCCAGACACTGAGACTGCTTACCAAGGTTGAAAACAGTTATGGCGATTTCGGGCTTGATCTTACTCGCCGCTCCCTGTTAGGGATCCTGAAATACCCGGTAAATCGCGATGCGGTTGTTGCCCCGCAACAATCAAAACCGCTTGATAATATGCACAAGACGATTCGAGTCAATGACTGGTTACCGCCGAAAGCGTATTTTGACAGCGAACAACCAGAAATTGACTGGCTGCTTGCGCCATTTCACGATGCCGATCGCCAGTTATTTCAATCACTTCAAAAACAGCCGGTTGATAAACAGCATGGCAAAGCGGCTTATCATGGTTTTGACTGCTCCATTATGGATGCCGCTGATGATATCGCTTATGGTGTCCATGATTTGGAAGATGCCATTCATTTACGGTTAATTAATCGCGATCAACTGGATAACCATGAATTCCGCCAACTGCTTGAAAACGCTGATTTTGGCAGTAGTCCTGATAAAATACTGAATGCCCTGTTTGCCTCCGAGGCTGGTAAATTGAAACAGGTTATCGGGGAGATGGTTAATTTTTTTATTACCGCGACCCAAATTTCAATTACCAATGAGCAGTTTGAAAACCCGTTACTGAAACATAATATCGTTTTGGAGCCAAGAGCAGCCCTGCTGCTGGATTACTTAAAAAACAGTATCTATAAACATGTTATTGATTCTCAGGAAGCAAGAACGTTTGAATATGGCGGGCAAACAGTGGTACTGCGGTTGTTTGAAGCTATCAGTTCTAATCCGTCAAGTCTGCTGGATAACAAAAACCGCGAATTATACAGCCGGGCCAAAGATGAAAATGCTGCTTTTCGTGTAGTATGTGATTATATTGCAAATATGACTGATGAATACGCATACCGGATGCATGAAAGATTATTTGGATTTAATACCAGAACTATTTTTGAGCGGCTTTGAAAAAAGCCGCCATCCGGTTATGGCGTCCCCAGGGGGATTCGAACCCCCGTTACCGCCGTGAAAGGGCGATGTCCTAGGCCTCTAGACGATGGGGACCTTGGGATGGTCTAACAACTACTACAAACAACACTAAAAAAATAGCCTGAAATGGCGTCCCCAGGGGGATTCGAACCCCCGTTACCGCCGTGAAAGGGCGATGTCCTAGGCCTCTAGACGATGGGGACCTGGAACTATTTTTCTTACCACCACAAAACATCAGTTTAATGGTGGTGGAGCTAGGCGGGATCGAACCGCCGACCTCTTGCATGCCATGCAAGCGCTCTCCCAGCTGAGCTATAGCCCCTCAAAGAGATTGGCAGTTTAATGACAGACCTGTTATCTGTCAAGCAATTTTTAAAAAAATAACACTTTACATGGAATGTCAGAATTTACAGCCTAAATTTTATTAAAATAACCGTAGGTTGAGCCGTTTGACCAACATTTCCTTTATTCACCATCTTTTTGTTGGGTCAAACGACCCAAACTACCGCCATTGATCAAACATCAGGAAATTAATAGCATAGACGATATGTTCAAATAATGTTATAATAGTACTTTATTATTACATATTATTAATTAATAACTTAAACAGAGTACGGTAATAAGTTTCTTTTAAAATTATCTAAGTTAACGAGAACTAGACAATGAAAATTACAGACTTAAAGACATTTTTCAATCTAATAGACCAAAATAGCCCCGAACTTCTTAAGCCCAATAATATACATTTATTTATACATGAAGGCTACGTATCTCCTGAAGATTGCAAAGGTATTACAAAGGCTTTAAGCGATTTTCCCAGCAACTCTTCCCTAGATTTACATTTGGATTTTTCGTATTATCCCGCTATTCAATCCATTGCTATTGCCATTGCAGCGGGGTTGGAAAAAGGTAAATATCCTGCAGGATTGAAGATTAATCTGGATAATGAATCGTGTAAAAACGCATGTGCAATTGCATTAGCACAAGCCTTAGAATCGGGAAATTGTCGGCTTCCTTTATCGATTTTTCTTAGGTACGTCTTTGATGAAGGCGTAAAAGCATTAGTAAAAGCATTAACTAGTGGAAAATGCCCAAATGGTTTACACCTTAATATAAGCGCTGGTATAGGGAAAGAAGATTTAAAAGAGCTTGTTGCTGCTATACAAAACCCGCAATGCCCACAAAATTTGAGCTTAAGGCTAAATTGTTCTCATGATGATGCGGCAAAAACACTAGCGTCTGCATTCCAAAGCGGAAAGTGTCAACGAGGCCTTCATGTCGAACTTATAAATTATCATAATACTGCTACAATCATGGCTGAAGTTTTTGAGAGTGGGCAATTACCGCCGGGGTTTCACTTCAAGTTTTCTAAGGAATCAAATGCAGGTGCAGCATTGCTTGCTAATACATTAGAGAAAGCCTTCATTGAAAAGAAGTTGCCTGCTGGTTTTGGGATTAGTTTTGATTCGCTACATTCTCCTCACATTGAAATAAGCAATCGTATCAAGAACGTGCTAAAAGCAAACGAAGCATGGCATGCTGCACAAGCTTGTATTACCCTTCAGCAAGGTTATAGACAAATTGAGTGCCTGCTTTTCATCTTAAATCAGGATGTTTTAAATACTATTTACTCCTATATTATTTTTTCAAGTATCCAACCATTTTTCGAACGTGAAGAAAAGAGAATAAGAACTAGCGAATGTTGTGTTGCGTATTCATATGAATTCCCTTATGAAAAAGTGGAGAAAGAACAAAAAATTTTTATTAACAAGCTTCAAACCTTATTTTTCAAACCGAAATTGCTTGAATCCGGACAAGATTCTCATTCACCTGATAAAGTTGAAAAAGGGCAACATGAGGAAAGACCGGAATGCTGATACAAAAAAATTACTTCCCTTTTTAAGTACTGAAACATCACATTTCGTGACTCCCCACGTCATCCCGAGTGCAGCGAGGGATCTCCCTTGCGCTGTTATCGCTTTCTTGCAACATTCGCAATATTTAACTCCTGCCTAAAGTGTTTCTATAATTTGTTCGTAGTCTTTCATGGGGCTATTTGATCATAAACACATAATTTTCAAGCGCTTTTTACATTAATTTAGTACGTGCCGTTTGTTGGAGATCCCTCGCTGCACTCGGGATGACGTGAATTAAAGCGTGTTAAGAGTAGTTCTTCTTTGTTGCACTTGAACAATCATTGATCTCAGTGAGCATATTTAATATAATGCAATCTATTAACTACTTATATAGAGAACTCATTATGGCTACCTGGAAGGGCGATCTTGATTCAACGTATTATCTATTCTATCAGGGCAAAAACACTTTTCAGACTCAGGCGGCAAACTATACCGGGAATCAGACTGTTATCACTACCACAGGAGAAGCTGTTCGTTATAACCAACCATCGATTTTAGCTTTTCCCCCCAACCGTTTGTGGCTTTATCCTGAAATCAACGAAATAAACAGAGAATCAAAGTTCAGCCTGACGCGGATTAAATTATGGCTTAAAAACATTCAAATAAGAAACCGCAAGCCTGATGATTACCAACCACCCTATCCAATTAATGAAAGCGGCCGTGTTAAAAATTTCAGCGTTAATCCTGCGCTGGCCTCTCTGGGTCAGAAGACTGATATCAGCAACCACGCCCGCAAAGCGAACGCTTTGTCCGCTGCAGTCGGACCAGATAAAAAAACTGTCTATTATGGTGTTTCACGCGGCGGCTCTACTACCTTTGTATCATTGGCCATGAATCGCTATCCGGCTGCGTTATGCGTTCTTGAAGGCGCGCCAGCATCGATTAGCGGATTGTTTAAAGTCTATTTCTCACGCTGGCTAGGCAAGCTTCTTTATAATAAATTCATTGCTTACCTTTTTCTGGGCAGACAACATGTAGCAGAAAAAAATCAACAGGCACGAGCGCAAGTAGAACAATTTCCGTTAGATGTACCATTAGTTATTGTATCCTCGCGTAACGATGGTATTGTTGCTCATAAAAGCAGCTTTAGTCTGGCGTTACGGGTAGCCAATCATCGGATTCAGGCGATTGAAAATGGCGCAACTAATGTTCAGCCAGTTTATTTTCTGCAACTGGATAAGGCAGGACATAATTCTTATTTTGATACCAGAACCTATGATGGTATTCGCTACCAGAACTTTTTACATGCGGTCTATAGAAAACATAATTTACCTTATGTTGAGGAGTATGCCGATCGGGGTGAATGCGAGTTTATAACGTCTGAGTTAACTCAGGGTGTTTTAAGGCCGCAAGTTATTCTACAAAGAGAGTTCTGGCAAAATCGGGAAGAGCGGAAAGCGACTCGTAACAAAGCGTATGACTCCCTCCATGCGAAAAATGTTACTCTCCCGCTTCGAGCCATCAGCATGGCTGCTGAAATGCCTTTATTCGCCAAACATCGAAGTTGTCTGTCGTTTTTTAATCGGACGGCGACGCAGAAAAACCTGGATAGGCTGGGCGAAAAGATGGCTGCGCTGCCACGATTAGGTTAAGGAGTTGTTGGGCTTTACAGCCCAACCTACAAAAATTATCCGGCATAAAGCTGGTTTTTAACCAGGCAGTTTCATTTCCGGATAGAAATTGCACCACATCCGCTCACAATAGCTATACAGATTTTTATGTTTTAATACAGAGGCCTTCAACTGATCTTCAAACGGCTGCCAGACAATATTAGCCAGGAATGCAAAAGCCGATGCATCAATACTGGTTGGCTCATCACCCATAAAATAGGATTGCTCGCCCAGAATGACAGCCAGTGCATCAACTGCCGCTGCAGTCATAGCAGCTATTTCTTCGGCAGTATGACGCCCTGTTCCCTGCACAAATAATGCTTGAAGCATTTTTTTACGGACTGCTTTCGGTACAAAAAGCTTCGCCAGCGCAGGCAATCTTGAAAAATAAGCTGGCTTTACGTAAGCCCATCCTGTTTCCGTATACCAGCGCGAGTAGAGAATCAGCCAGTATAACCGCTCGCTTAGCATAGCGTCCAACACCACTGCAGAGGCTTTCTGCTGTTCGGTTAAGCCTTTATCAAGGCTGTCGCCAAATTTCTGTTTCAAAAACTGAATAATTAATTCACTGTCAGCAACCGGCTGACCATCAATTTTAATATAAGGAAATTTACCCTTTGGACTTTTGCGCGGATCCATTACGTAACGGTTTTCATAGGGCAATTCGACCATTCGCAGGTAAGTTTCGATTTTCATGCAAAACGGGCTGGCATTGGGTAATCCCCACACACTGGGAAATTGATAGAGAGTGATCATGAAACGTTCCTTTGCGATCATACAAAAGGAGTAATTATACGAAAGGCAGGCATTTCTGCAATTGCCTTTTTCAATTACAACCATGCATCCTTTTAAAAAAAGCATTTGCATTTCTATATTGATTCTGTTTTAATCCGGCTCTGGATACGTAAGTCATCTTTTTTAACCAAAGTGACTACGGAAAAATAATACGTATCCCGGATTAAGCAAACAACAAAAAATGATATGGAAATGGATTATGTCTGACGATTTCGCGATATTTCTATCCAGGCAACTGCTTTGGCAGGCCCTGATTATTTCTTCACCGATAATTCTTTCTGCCTTGCTTTGCGGATTGTTGATTTCCATTCTTCAGGTTGTCACCCAAATTCAGGATTCGGCAATCAGCGCTATTCCCAAAATTACTGTCGTTATTTTAATGCTGATGCTTTGCGGCGGCTGGATGCTGCATTCGCTGATTGAGTTTGCCCGTACTGTTTTCTCAACCATTCCGGAGGCAGTGCGGTGATTAAACTGTCTGTGCCTATGCTGACTACGTTTTTTTTAATTGCTATCCGCACCAGTCCGTTGTTATTGTTCTCTCCCATTCAGGCATTTACAGCCTTGCCTGTCATGGTAAGGCTGTTATTACTGATGATTCTGAGCTTGTTTATCGCCCATAACAGCCCGCTGGCTGAACCGCTGGTTGAGCATACGGCTTTAATCATTGCAGGCATCATTGAGTTCTGCAATGGCTTACTGTTAACGCTTTGCTTGCATGCCGCTCTGGCAGTCTTCCAGATCGCTGGCCAGTTAATCGATGAGCAGATGGGCCTTAACGCACTGGCAATTTTAAATCCGGCTGACCACAGTTATGACTCAATAACCGGCAAATTGCTGCTCTTGTTAGCAACAATAATATTTTTTGCCAGCAATGGCCATCATCACATGTTAAAAACCGTTATGGCTTCGTTTCAAGCCATTCCACCCGGAACACTGGCTATGTTTAATGGCTTTAATGCCGTCATCAGGCAATTTGGTTTAATGTTTTATCTTGGTTTTTTACTGACCGTACCGTTATTTGCCAGCCTGGCAGTGATTGAACTTGCAGGCAGTATTCTGGCTCGCAGCGCTCCGCAATTAAGTGCATGGTTCCTGACTCTGCCCGTTAAAATCCTGTTTGGGTTTGTCGCTTTAAGTATAGTGCTCAGCAGTTTTAAACCATTTGCAGCCAAAGTCTTTTCGTTCTGTTATCAAAGCTGGCAAAGGATATTGTCATGAGCGAAAAAACAGAAAAAGCCACACCCTATAAATTAAAAAAGGCTAAGGAACAAGGCCAGGTAAGCAAAAGCCCCGAACTGACAGTCTGCCTGTTTTTATTGACATTGCTTATCGTTATGGCTGCGCTTTGGCCAGCCACATTGGAACAGGTAAAAAAACTTGCCAGTCAGCCGCTGTTACTGGCAGTCCAGATGAATTTTACTGCTGATAACATCAGTCATTTTTTCCAGTTTACCCTCAATCAGTTATTGGCGCTCTGGCTGCCGCTGGCGCTCATCGGCTTGCTGATTATTATCCTTGCAACTACAGGCCAGATCGGTTTCGTCTGGACAGTAAAACCTCTGGTACCTGACTTCAGGCGGCTTAATCCGATCAGCGGTTTTAAACGCTTTTTTTCGCTAAAACTACTGTTTGATGCTGGCAAAAATATTTTAAAAATTGCCGCCGTTTCCCTGGTTCTGGCTGCGAACCTCAATCATCAGATTATTACTGCAATCACAGCGGATTACACAACGCCTGAACATCTGCTGTTGACCTTTACCCACTTTGTTTCCCGCATTTTTCTGCAGATTGTCGTTGTGCTTTTAACCCTGTCAGTAGTTGACAAGCTCTACACTCGCCGTAAATTTGCCAAAGATAATCGAATGAGCAAACAGGAGGTCAAGGACGAATATCGTCAGCGGGAAGGCGATCCCAAAATCAAATCCAGGATTCGCCAGTTACAGAAACAGCTTAGACAGAAAACGGCTTCTCTGGAGCGGGTCAGAAGTGCGGATGTTGTTATTGCCAACCCAACTCATCTGGCGATCGCGCTTAAATATGATCAGGGAACAATGCCCTCACCACAGATTGTATGTAAGGCACAAGGAAAGATGGTCAGGCAGGTAAAACAGATTGCCGCCCGTAACCAGATTCCGATTATTGAAAATAAATTGTTTGCACGTGCGCTTTTTGCATCCACTGATCTTAATCAATATATCAGAGAAGAGCATTTTCCGGTTGCCGCCATGATATTTCGTGAAATTTACCAGCAGAGGGCTAGCCGATGATGCGTAAAAGCAGAGTTTTTGCCCAAAACAGCGAAGTGCTGATGGTTGCTTTTGCAACCGGTATTTTACTGATTTTATTTATCCCCATTCCGGCAGGATTGCTGGATTTACTGCTGATTATCAATTTCAGCTGGGCGCTCACAATTCTGTTGCTGACTTTCTATACGGACAAGCCGCTCAGCTTTTCAACCTTCCCTGCCCTGTTGCTGATTTCAACCCTGTTTCGGCTTGCGCTTAACGTTTCTGCCACCCGGCTTATTCTGGCTGACGCCAATGCGGGTAAGGTCATCAGCGCGATCGGCCATTATGTCATTCATGAGAATTACATAATGGGGCTAGTCGTCTTTATGATACTGATTATTGTGCAATACGTTGTCGTCACTAATGGCGCCCAGCGTGTCGCCGAAGTAGCCGCCCGCTTTACTCTGGACAGTATGCCGGGTAAGCAAATGAGTATCGATGCCGATTTAAATATGGGGCTGATTTCACAGGATGAAGCCAGAACCCGGCGTGCCCAGATTGAGCGTGAAGCCAACTTTTATGGCGCGATGGATGGCGCCAGCAAATTTGTCAAAGGCGATGCTATTGCCGGTATCCTGATCATTGTTGTTGATCTGGTAGGCGGTCTTGCTATTGGTATGACACAAAAAGGCTTGAGCCTGTCCGACTCGGTGCACACCTATTCCCTGTTGACGGTAGGCGACGGCCTGATTACCCAGATTCCGGCACTGGTTATTGCTATGGCAACCGGCATTATTGTCACCCGGGCGGCAACCGATGCTCAACTGGGCAGCGAAGTAGCCCGCCAGCTAACTTCGTATCCTAAAAGTCTGTTTATGATTTGCTTTTGCCTGGCAGGATTATTATGTTTGAAAGGGATGCCGGCACTGCCTATTCTTTCTGTTCTGGCTGTGTTTCTGTTATTGGCATTAACAGCCGGAAAAGGACAAAAGCAAACTGATGCGGTTGACGAGGCGGAACAGGATCTGTACCAGAAAATTCGCATTTATCCGATAGAAATCCAATTAAATCCTGTTTTGTGGCAAGAGCTTAAGCCACATGAATCACAGTTGTTACAATTGATTCAGCAATTGCGTGAACGGATAGCCTGCGAACTTGGTCTGGTCATTCCCGAAGTCAAACTGGCTGCTGATAAGAAACTGGCCTATCCTTTTTATGGTCTTTATATCCATGGCAATAATCACGGCTTCAATCAGCTTCATCTTGACAAAGTGCTTGCGCTCAAACCTACTCGCAGCCAAAACGCAAAAAACACTGGACTCAGCGGCATAGAAGTCCGTGATCCGGGTTACGGACTACCGGCAATCTGGATAGAATCCGCCAGTACCGAAGCCGCAAAAGCCTCGGGTTATACCCTTACTGAACCGCTGCTGGTTCTGATAACCCATTTAAATGATGTGTTGCAAACCAGTCTGCCAGAACTGCTAACCCGTAACGAAACTGAAACCCTGTTAAATCAGGAAACCGTTTCCGCTCTGCGTGATGAATTGATTCCCGCCTTGCTGCCGTTAAGCCATATCCAGCGTATTTTACAAAACCTGCTGCAAGAACGGGTATCAATCCGTTACCTGTCCCAAATTCTTGAAACCTTACTCGAGCACGGCAAAAGCACACAAGATCCAGGTCAATTGACTGAATTGGTCCGGACACGGCTGGCGCCGTCTATTTGCCAGAAACTGCTGGTTAATTCAAACAGCCTGCCAGTTCTGACTCTGACGCCTGCGCTCGAACAAAAATTAAGCCAGCATCTGGTGAATGACAGCCTGGCCATTGAACCGGCTCTGACCGAAAGTTTTATCACCGCCCTCGCCCTACAGGTTGAAAAAATGCTAAGTGATCGCAAACGGCCGGTTCTACTGTGTTCGTCACTGCTGAGGCGGCAAATCAGGCAACTTACTCAGCGGATTATTCCGCATTTAACCGTACTTGGAATGAATGAGATACCACTGAATATCCAGGTTGAATCATATAGCGTTGTAAAATAAGGAAGAAACATGTTGGATGCCATAACCTCGACTCAAATTGCCTTGTTACAGGATCAATACCGATTACAGTCAATAAGCCAGGATATCAGTAATATGCAGACTCCGGGCTACAAAAAGCAGTTTGTCACAGCCGTTGCTTTTGACGAACTGGTGTCGGTTAATGCCATGGCGGTCAATCAGCAGCTCAGGCTTGATCAGAGTAATGTCCAGGGTACATTTAACCAGTCAAACCGGCCAACCGATCTTGCTCTCGCGGGCGATGGCTATTTTGAGGTTCAAACCAGTGAGGGAATTTATTACACTCGCCGCGGCGATTTTATTGTTAATTCTCATGGCGAATTAGCCACAGCAACTGGCGCCGTATTGCTTGGCAAAGGCGGCGCCATCCGCGTTGATGATAATCAGTTTACGATCGATAGCCAGGGAACAGTGATTATCGACAGCCAGAAAGTAGAACAACTCAATCTGGTGAAATTTAACGGCCCCAAACAACTGGACTACCAGGGTGAAGGATTATTTGCCGCCAATCAATCTCCTTTGGCTGATTCTTCTACCCGGGTTTTACAGGGTTACCTTGAGCAATCCAACATCAAATCAAGTGATGCCATGCTGGAGATGGTACAAACCGCACGGCATTTTGAATCAGCGCAACGGGTAATGCGCACAGCAGATTCCCTGCTGGCCACAGGGATTAATCAACTGGGAGAAGGAAATGTCTGACGCACTTGCTATTGCAGCCAGCGGCTTGAAAGCCGAAGAGTTTTACATTGATAAAATTGCTAATGATTTAGCCAATTTAAACACTGCAAATTATAAGGCGACCCAAATTATCTTTGAAGATGTGCTCTACCAGAATATTGCTGGCAGCAATCCGGTTTTTGATAGCCAGCATAGCAGCAAAATTGGCCTGGGTACTGCCATTCACAAAACAAACAAGGATTTTAGCGTTGGGCCACTAAAACCGTCGAAAAACTGGAGCGATGTTGCAATTAACGGCGCCGGATTTTTTCAGGTTTTAGATAATGACGGCAATATTATCTATACCCGTAACTCAAATTTACGTACAGATGAAGATCATTATCTGGCCACACAGGATGGTTTGCGCCTTGCAGATAATATCCAGATTCCTGAAGATGCAAGCGACATCCAAATCAATGACAAAGGCGAGATTACTGCCATTTTGCCTGACGATCCTGAACCGCAATTACTTGGTTCAATCCAGCTTGCCCGTTTTCTGGCTCCCGAGACGCTCGACCCCGTTGGCGGCGGGCTTTATAAAGCAACCGAACAATCAGGAGATGCCATTATTGATGTTCCGGGCAGCAATGGTTTTGGCACCTTGGCGCAACGTCAGATAGAAGGCTCAAATGTTGATATGGTGCACTCGTTAATGCAGCTTACTATGGCACAGCGCATCTACCAGTTAAATGCCAAAGCCGTACAGATTGCTGATGAGCTGGAAAAAATAACCAATGAAATCCGTTCTTAATATAGTGTTTATGATTATGAATTATTCAGCTAGCGCATCAGCAGATTGTCCAAAAACCACGCAAATACTGATTGAACAGGCCCGGAAGGCGTTAATAACCAGATTACAGGCGGAGGTACGCTGATGAGAATACTGCTCTTGGTCTGCGGATTTTTAGTAATTCAACAAAGCTGGTCGGTCAGCCTGTTCAATGAAGCAGTTTACCGCCCGCTCATCGCCGATCGCCGCGCCAGCATGCCCGGCGATTTGCTAACCGTCATTGTCATGGAAACCTCTAACGCGCAAACCAGCGCCGATCTGGCGTCCAATAAGCAAATCGAAACCGCATTGGAGGCAGGTTATAACAAAGACCAGTATAAAGTGAACTTTGGCCTGGAGGGGAGTGGACGCGCCGGCGCTAAAACCGGTCGAAACGGCAAGATTAAAGCCTCATTGACCGTCCGAATTAAAGATTTGCTGCCTAATGGCAATTATCTGATTGAAGGCCGGCAAACGATTCAGATCAATGGCGAGCAGCAGACTATCCTGCTTGCCGGCATTGTCCGGGGCGAGGATATCACCCCGCAAAATACCGTGTTATCGACTCGTATTGCCGATGCCAGCATTACCTATGCCGGCGACGGCTCTGTATCGGATGCCCAGCGCCGTAATTATGTTTACAAGCTCTTGTCGTTTATGGGGTTGGTGTGATGAAAACCGTTGTTTCGTTTTTTATGCTATTGACCCTGTTTGGCGTCATCGCAACCAGCCATGCGGCGGTCAGGATAAAATCTGTTGCCCGCCTGTCAGGACTGCAGGAAAATCCCATTACCGGCTATGGACTGATTATCGGGCTTGCCGGTTCGGGTGATTCGCGCCGTAATAAGGATACAACCCAGGCAATTGCCAATTTGCTGCAGACATTCGGCGTCAATATTAATCCCAAGGATATTAATAGCCGCAATACTGCCACCGTCATTGTCACAGCTAACCTTCAGCCTTATGCGCATCAGGGCGATAAACTTGATATTAATGTCGCTTCTTTGGGCGATGCAAAAAGTCTGCTGGGCGGTACTTTGCTGATTACGCCGCTTAAAGGTACGGATAACCGGGTTTATGCGTTGGCGCAAGGTTCGGTATCAATCGGTGGTTTCAAATATGATATGTTCGGTAATGTCGTTCAGAAAAATCATCCAACTACCGGATTAATCCCTGGCGGCGCCATTGTCCAGCAAACACTATATAATGATATCAGCGATAAAGGCGGCGAATTAAATCTGATCCTGAACCAGCCGGATTTCACTACTGCCGACCATATTGAACAGGCAGTTAATAAGCAATTCGGTAACCATACCGCCCTTGCGCGCAGTGCCCAAATCATTGAAATCCATCCGCCGAAACTGGCGCGGCAGCACTATATTCGCTTTATCAGTCAATTGGAAAATATCACCATTACCCCTGATAACCTGCCCACGGTTGTGGTTAATGAACGTACCGGCGTCGTTGTTGCCGGTGCAGATGTCAGGATTGATGCAGTGACCATTTCGCATGGCAATCTGCAAATCGCTATTGCCACTGATTACAACGTCTCACAACCGGCTTTGGTAGCGGCCACTGGCAGACAGGTTAAATCAGTAGTTGTTCCAGCGACTAATATCACGGTCAAAGAACCGATCGCCAATTCAGTAAAACTGGCTCAGGGAGCAACAATTGCTGATTTGATTGCGGCATTGACCAAGGCACAGACTTCAACCCGCGACATCATTACCATTTTGCAAAGTTTGAAACGTGCGGGCGCTTTACATGCTGAATTAATCATCCAATAAGGAAAAAACGATGACTATTAGTCCAACAACTGAATTAATTTCCCTGGCGCTAGATGCGGCGATTATGCGGCAAACTGCCATTGCTAATAATATTGCCAATGCCAATACCCAAGGCTACCAGACCATCGAAGTTAATTTTGAGCAACAACTGGCTCAACTGGATGATAAAACTCTGATGTCCGCCACGCCGTTTTATCAATTAAGCCCTAATCAAACATCCATTGATCAGCAAATGGCGCTCAATATCAAAAATGCCACTCAATTCAGAGTACTGCTCAAAGGATTAAATCATCAATTAGCCATTATGAAATTAGCCGTACAGGGGAATCAGGCATGAATTATGATCAAATTTACGCCATAGCTGCCCAAGGTATGGATCTGGAAAAACTGCGGATAGATATTGTCGCCAATAATATTGCTAATCAGCATACCATTCAAAATAAAGACGGCAGTGGTTTTACTCCATTGCAGGTTCAGGCTGTTGCCAAGCCATTTGCTGATTATCTTAATAATATTGAAACTGGCGGTTTAGCCGAGATCAATGTAACCGCACAAGGCTTGCCGCCAAACAAAGTCTATCAGCCTGGACATCCTCTTGCCGACAAACAAGGCTACCTGACCTATCCGGGTATCAGCACAGTCGATGAAATGACAACTCTGCTACGTGCCTCACGCGCTTATGAAGCGAACATTCGAATCTTTAATACTGCCCACAGCATGTATTTACAGACATTAACAATTGGGGAAGAACGATGATGATAGATCCCATCTCAACCAGTCATTTTGCCAATGAAATAAAAAGCCCTGAAGCCTTAAGCGCGCAAAAAACATCATTCAGCCGCTGGCTGACTGATATCGCGGCCAGTACCAATGACAAACTGTTGGCAGCGGACTCGGCATTACAGCAAGCAGCAAGCGGGCAAGCGCCCAATCTGCACCGCACCATGTTGGCTCTGGAAGAGGCAAAATTGTCATTTCAGTTTCTTGAACAAATCCGTAACCGGTTGCTATCGGCTTATCAAGACGTTTTAAGAGAGCAGATTTAAAGTGAATTATTTATATCAATTACAAAACTGGCTCAAGACGCAAAGCAGGCAACAGCAATTGCTGTTGGCAGGCGGCCTGGGCTTTATTCTGCTATTAACCAGCGCGTTAATTTATTGGGTTGTAAAACCCTCTTACGGCATATTGTTCAATCGGCTGGATAACCGTGATGCCAGCCAGATCCTGACTCGGCTGGAGCAGGAAGGAATTGCTTATCAGGTCAGAAATCACAGTCAGGAAATTCTGATTGATAAAAATCTGATTGATAAAACGCGGATTAAATTAATGGCCAGCGGAATGCAATTAAGCAGTAATGTGGGATTTGAGCTTTTTGACAAATCTGATTTCGGCATGACGGATTTTTCGCAGAAAATTAATTACCAGCGCGCATTACAAGGCGAGCTTGAGCGGACAATCAACAGCCTTGATGAAGTCCGGCAATCACGAGTCCATCTGGTTATTCCGGAAAACCATCTGTTTGAACAGGAGAATAATAAACCGCATGCGGCAGTTAATCTGCATTTAATCCGCACAATATCGCCGCAACAGGTTAAAAGCATCCAGAGCCTGATCGCCGCAAGCGTTGCCCGCCTGTCACAAACAGATGTCGTCATTGTTGATCAAAACGGCAATACACTGACAGCCACAGAAGAGGATGACGGGCTCAATCATTTTCACGCTAAAAAACAACTGGAAGAATACCTCGCCAGCAAAACCATGCACATGCTCAACCAGATTTTTACCCATGACCATGCGATTGTAAAAATCGATGCCACCCTGAACTACGATCAATTCAAACGTGATCTTGTCAAACCGCAAAATAGCGGCATTGTCACCCATGAAAAAGAAACCCGGCATGCGCAAAATGCCAAACCGGCCAAAACACCGACGACTGAAGACATTACCCGCGAAAAGAGCTATCAGTTCGGGCGTGAAAAGCAACAGTTTATCCGTGCAAATGGAACTATCAGGCGATTAACCATCAGCGTGGTAGTTCCTGAACGCTGCACGGCAGAGAGGATTCGCCAGATTGAACGGCTGGTCAAATCAGTCACCGGTTTTGATGCCCAACGCGGCGACAGCATTACCGTTGAAGCGTTATTGGCCGATCAGCAGCCTGAGCCTGAAACAACAATCCTGCCAGCTATAACTGAAAAAAAATCTTCGCAACCGGCCATACTGATTGGCGTTACCGGTTTATTTGCACTGGCCGGCGCAGCTCTTTTCCTGCGCTGGCGTGCCCGAATGCGCCGCCAGCAGCTGCTGCATGAATTGCAACAATGGTTGATTGAACATGGCTAAATCATTTAAACAACTCATTTTAAATATTGCCCGTTTAAACAAAGGCGATCAAAAGTGGCTGATCAACCGGCTTTCCCCGGAACAGAAAGCACAGTTTGAAGCGCTTGATGGCAGGCAGTTACTGCAACAGGCAAAAAAGTTCCGGCAAGTAGAGATGCCCGCCAATTTGCCTGTAACAGCCGTGGAGCCACTGCCGCCCTACTGCAATTCACTGGCTGATAATCCGCCGTTATTCTGTGCCATTATTCTTGAACAGGGCAATTTTCCCTGGATTGAGCATTTCCTGCAAGCGCACGATCCTGAACAGGCTATCCT
Organism: Legionella dresdenensis; assembly: GCF_042649825.1. Classification (NCBI taxonomy): domain Bacteria; kingdom Pseudomonadati; phylum Pseudomonadota; class Gammaproteobacteria; order Legionellales; family Legionellaceae; genus Legionella; species Legionella dresdenensis. The sequence goes on from NZ_JBHSAB010000024.1 coordinate 25,430, forward strand.
GGATTGCCTGCAAACACGGATAGTGGCCATAAAGCCGGATACAAAAAAAGCATTATTTGCTCATTGGCAAAAATCAAATACCTTTGAGCAGTTTCTGGCAGGGCAAAATCATGGCTGATATTTATAAAAACAGCATCATCAGTGATGAAATCATTGTGCTTGGAAGTACCGAATCAAATCCGGTATCTGAAACTGATGATATTGCGGGGGAACAAGTCGCCGAAGCGAATAGCGAAATCAGAGAACAAGCCCGGGAAGCAGGTTACAACATCGGTTTTCAACAGGGTTATGACGAGGGGCTTCAGCAAGCGGAACAAGCTACCGCTGTCCATCAGCATCAGCTTCAGCAATTGCTTGACGCCATACCCGAGGCAATCCGGCAAAACCGCGAACATTTAACTGGCGAGATAGCCGATATCGTTCTGGCGGTTTGCCAGCAATATTTTATCCGCCAACAACATACCAGGGAAACAATAAGCCAGCAGGTCAGTCAGGCATTAAGCCAGATTAACCAACAACAATCGATTGAAATTTGTCTGCATCCGCAGGATCTGGCACTGCTTAAACAGGGTGAAATCACGCTTGATTTAAGCCGCCATAAAAATGTCCGGCTCAGCGCGGATGACGCCCTCAGGCTTGGCGGATGTGTTATCCGAAGCGAGCATGGCTTGTTTGATGCCGGAATTGAGCGTCAGATTGAGCGCTTAAAACAGCTTTTACTCCAGATTAAGCAGCGAGGGCCGCATGAAGAATTGGCTTGATAACCTGCAGGCGATAGAGCGCTTTGGCGAAATTGAGCAGTGCATCGGATTAAAACTGGTTGCGAATGGCCCGCCGCAATGTTTTGTTGGCGAGCGGTGTGAAATCCTCAATGAAGCCAATAAGGTTATGACAACTGCAGAAGTCATTGGGTTTGCGGCTGGTAAAGTTTATCTGATGCCTTTTACTCAGGCGCCTGTGCGTATGGGATTTAAGGTCCGCGCCAGTAATCAGGCAGTGACCATTTCAATCAGCGATGCATTAATTGGTAAGGTGATTAACGCCGCCGGCGAGCTGCTCGACGGCTTTTTACCAAGGTACTCTGGCATACAGCTGCCTCTTCATACAAACCATATCAATCCGCTTGCCAGGGCGCCGGTAACAGAACAGTTATTTACCGGTATCAATATTATCGACAGCCTTCTTCCACTTGGCAAAGGACAGCGAGTCGGGCTTTTTGCCGGCAGCGGAGTCGGCAAATCGGTTTTACTCGGTATGATCGCAAGGCGGATTAACAGTGATATTAATGTCATTGCCCTGGTTGGCGAACGCGGCCGTGAAGTGAATGATTTTATCAGTAGCCTGGACAGTCAGACCCTTGCCAAATCGATCATTGTCGTTGCCTGCAGTGATGATTTTGCGTTAATGCGCCGTCAGGCCGTTTATACCGCAACGGCCATAGCGGAATATTTTTGTAAACAAGGTAAAGCGGTAATGTTAATGATGGATTCGATTACCCGTTTTGCCATGGCACAACGTGAAATTGCCTTAAGCCTCGGCGAGCCGCCGACTACACGCGGTTACACGCCTTCGGTATTTGCCATGTTACCGGGAATTGTAGAACGTGCCGGGAATCTTACCGGGCAGGGCAGTATTACCGCACTGTACACAGTGCTGGTTGAAGGGGATGATTTTAATGAGCCAATCGCGGATACCATGCGCTCCTTGCTGGATGGCCATATAGTCCTCACCCGTGAACTGGCTCAACGCGGACATTATCCGGCGATTGATCCCTTGCAGAGCATTTCGCGCCTGAGCCAGCAGATTTTAACTCCGGAAAAACAGCAGCTTAATAAGAAAATTCTCAATTTGCTTACAATTTATCGTCAAAACCGTGACTTGGTTGAACTTGGTGTTTATAATCAGGGCACCAACCCGAAATTGGATTACGCCCTACAGCGTATTGATAACTTGCAGAACTTATTTTGCCAGAATATCGATGAGTCACTGCCATATGACACTTTGATTCAGCGTCTGCAGGAGGTATTACAATGAACAAAACGCTTGCTGCCCTAAAAACACGAATTGATTGGCAGCTTAATGAGGTTAAGCAGCAACAGGCGGTTTTGAATGAGGAAATAACCGTCCTTGATGAGCAAATGCAGGTTAATGCCGGCCAAATCAGCGAGGCCTGTGCCAGCCCGGTTTATCTGTTACCGGAACAGGAAATCGCACGGCTTAATTTTGTCATTCGTCAACAGCAGTTGCAGGATGAATTAACCCGGAAAAAAGATCAGTTAATGACACAACAGGAGATTTTACGGCAAAAGCAAACCCGTTTGGGTACTGAATTAAAAATGTTGGAAAAATATCTGGAACAGAAAGCAAAAGAACACGCAAAAAATCAGGAAAAAGAACAGCAAAATTTTATCGATGAATGGGCAATACAAAGGAATTAAACATGGAATTTACAAACAGTCCTCTCGTACCGCAGGCTAACGGGTATGGCCAGCGGTCATCGGCCAGAAACCAGACCGGCGGTGAATATTATTTAACGCGCCAGCGCCAGCTGCAGCAATCAGCGCTGACATTTGATTCTGTACTTTCAGAAACCATAAAATTCAGCAGTCAATTGAAAGAAACATTGCTCAATAAAACGAATGTGACCCCGACAGCCATTGATCATATTCATACCACGCAAATCAGTCATACTATTGCGTCTGCTCCTGCTTACCCTTGCCCACTTAACAACTTGACCTGGGTTCAGCCAGAACAGAGCAGTTGGCAAATCCAAAATGAAACACCCCAAATTTATACGCAGCAAAACTCAAAACCCATAGCGGATTCAATACCAGAACCTCTGCCGGTTGATAAACTTATTCTGTTGTCCAACCAGCCTGTCTATAAAAACCATCAGCTCCACTGCCATGACGGCCAGGTTGAAATTGCTTTAAATACCAAAAATCTTACCCGCAGCGAAACTCAGAGCCTTAAATATCTGTTAAGGCAATGGCTGGCTAATAGCGGATTGAAATTAAAGCGGATCATGATAAATGGAGTAAAACAATGACTGATGCAATCGCCCCTTCAACCGGTATTGAGCAAGCTGATTATATGCAGCTTTTTATGCAGGAATTGACTTATCAGGATCCGCTGAAGCCAATTGACAATCGAGAGTTTATGGCGCAGATGGCCCAATTTTCCCTGTTACAGCAAGTACAGGAAATCAACGAAGCAACCCGTTATGTTCCCGGCATGCTTATGGGAATTCAGGCATTATCGCTTCTGGGTAAACAGGTAATTTTGCGCGATACCAAAGCCTCTGGCCAGGTCCAGTCTGTCAGCTTTAAAGAAGCCCAACCATTACTTATGGTAAAGATGGACAATGATAAAATCGAACCCAGGCCATTGAAAGATATCGAAGAAGTCAAATAAGGAATAAAACATGTCATCTTCAACCTACTATACCAGCCTTTCGGGGATGTTGGCGGCCAGTTATGGTCTGCAGAATTGCTCTAACAATGTCGCCAACATGGACAATGCCGGCTATAAACGCAGTGATGTTTTTTATTCAGCGCTTGGTCAGGGCGACAATCCATATGGCCTTGGCGGCGGCGTAACCATCGGCGGAAAATCAGTCAATTTCAGTGCTGGCAATTATCAGGAAACCGGAAATGTTTCCGATCTGGCAATTGTCGGTAACGGTTTTTTTATTGTCCGGCTGCCAAACGGCGAATTACAATACACCCGCAACGGCTCCTTTGGTTTTAACAACGATGGCCTGATGATTGAGAAACGCAGCGGCGGTCTGGTGCAAGGCTATGATAAGAATGGTTGTCTGGTACCGCTCAGCAATAAAGGGCCTGAGATTTGCTCTGGTAAAGCAACAAATTATGTTCAGCTTAAGGGTGAGTTGGCTTTTGAAGCCAATCCCGAGTATAAGCCGGATGAGCAGACCAGCGATGAAGGTCCATATACCGCAATCACTTTTACCGTAGGCAATATTTTTGATTCGCAAGGTAACGCCAATAGCGTAACTGTCACCCTGACCTCCCCCAAACTCCCGACAGGCAACTCGGGTAATGTTGATATTCCGGGTGCTTTACCAACTAATGCAGATACATGGAATGTTGAAATCAAAAGCAGTGACGGCAAAATACTTGAGACTGACACACGTACAATTCAATTTACCATTAACAGCGAAATGGGAATACCCGATAAAATCAACAATAAAATCCTGTTTTCTCTTAATGGCGAACAAGTTGAACTGAATTTCGGCAGCCCGGAAAATGATGTTAACAATTCACTCCGGCTCTATAAGAAAACCCCGACTGAACACACCATGACAACCGTAAATACCGTTAAACAGAATGGCTACAAAATGGGCAAGCAGAATGATTTCAGCATCAATGATGACGGCTTGTTGATTTACCATTATGACAATGGGCAAAAACTGAATGGCATCCATCTCGCCCTCGCCGGTTTTGATGACATGGCCAATAATCTGGTTCAGACCGACAATAACATGTTTCGTGCGAAAAGCGACTCGGGCAGATATATTGGCCGTGCCAATCAACATGCTTTAGGAGCCATCCAATCCAAAAAACTGGAATCATCGAATGTCGATTCAACCACAGAATTCGCCAATATTGTGGTGTTGCAACGTATGTTCCAGGCCTGCTCGCAAATTATGGATATCGATAAACAATTACTCGAAGAACTGGAGAAGAAATGAATGGAATACCCCAGGCAAAAGCCTATCGCTTAATCAACAGCCATGAGCTAAATCAGCTTAACCAGTATTTTGCCGCCCGGCTGCAAATCTGGAATGAGCAATACGCTCTGTTTGCGCTTGGCTGTCATTTAAGTGTCCAGCCGAAGCCGGAATTAACCGGAGCCAAACCGTTAATCGCCAGAAACGATGGCGATATGCTTGCCTTGATCGATAGCGAAGACTGGTCAACGCTGCAATATTGCCTGTTTGGCGATAACGCTGGCTGCTTCACTGCCATCAGCCGAAAAATGTTTATTAACCTGCTTGAGTACCTGACTGAAGCGGTTGAAATTGATTTGCAATCCCAGGCCATTGATTATCAGGATTGGTTCTACCCGGGCGCACCGACACTGATGCTGACTTTAACCAGTGCGGTTCAATCATTAAATCTTCATTTTCATCCATTATGGGTATTGAATCGATTGCCGAAATTCAAAGCGGATAAAACACCGCCGGATTTGAACAGCGCCCTTAATGAACAGAAATTGCAGCTAGCGGTGGAATTACTGCCATTAAAATTACCAATGCAATCAATCATGCGTCTGCAGGTTGGCGATGTCATTAAGACAGACCACCCTTTAGTCAAACCGCTATTGTTAAAAGGCCAGCATCAACCTGTCTGCCAGGTCCGGGCAGGCCAGATCCAAAGCCAGAAATCAATCCAGATAACGAGGGAACTATGACCGTCACCATAAAAAAAATCGCATTAGCAGAACAACAACCTGCCAATAATGAAGGAACAGCAGTTAATGCCAATTACCTTGATCTGATCGGTAATATAGAAATTGAATGTTTTGTCCGGCTAGGTACATTGAACCTGACTATCGCAGAATTAAAACAGTTAAAAGAAGATCAGTTATTCACCCTGGCGCAAAAAACCAGCGAACCGGTGGATCTGGTTCTTAACAATCAGGTGATTGCCCGCGGCGAACTAATGAGTTGTGAAGAGTGTTTCGCGCTTAAAATCACTGAGGTAAGCGCATGAACAAAATCTGGTGGCTCATAGCCCTGTTCTTTATCCGTTTGCCCACAGCTTTTGCCGATGGACAAGCAGCGGCGTTTAAACAGCCTGTTACTCCAAAACCGATGTATCTGGTTACCGTTTTACTGCTTTTGGTGATTGCCCTCGCCTTTGCCAGAAAAAATAAAACCTTTGCCATTTCAAAGTCAGACTGTCAGCTTGTCGAAAAAAAATACCTTGGCAATAAAACCATAGTTTACATTATTGAATATCAGCAACAACGTTTTCTGCTGGCATCGACAACTCAGTCATTAGCAATTCAGCCGCTGAGTTATGAGGTTTGTCATGAAACGAAATAGCCTTTTTATTTTGCTTGTTTTGTTTCCGGTTATCAGTTGTGCGGCCAGCATCGACTCCATGCTTGGGGCAGTTCATTTTGATCAGGACAATATTGCGCCCGCACTCAAAATTTTTGGCTTGCTTACGGTTTTAAGCCTGGCGCCCAGCCTGCTTATGATGCTGACCTCATTCACCCGGGTGATTGTTGTGCTCTCAATGTTGCGCACCGCTCTCGGTTTGCAACAAACACCGCCTAATAATGTTTTAATCAGCCTGGCTTTGTTTTTAACGCTGTATATCATGATGCCTGTTGCCAAAATCATTTATGATGAGGCTTACATCCCTTACCAGCAGAAAAAAATCACCAGCACTGCCGCCCTGGAGAAAGCGGCCGAGCCATTAAAAAAATTTTTAATGCGGCAAACGCGTGAAAAAGACTTGCAGCTTATTATACAATTGGCTCATGAACCCCAACCCATGCGGCCTGAACAGGTCAGTTTTTATCAGTTGGTGCCAGCGTTTATGCTAAGCGAACTGCAAAGCGCATTTCAGATTGGCTTTATGATCTTTCTGCCCTTTTTACTGGTAGATATGATCGTTTCAGGTATTCTGGTGACCATGGGCATGATGATGATGCCGCCGGCGACTATCGCCTTGCCGATAAAAATATTGCTATTTGTGTTAATTGACGGGTGGGACCTGATAGTGCAGGCGCTTGTCGGCAGTTTTCATAATTGATTTAAAGAGTAATAAAATGGATAAATCGATATTACAACAAAAACTTGAACTTCACCTGCTCTATCTGGAACAGGATGAAAATAATCCTAACCTGCATTTAAGCATCAGCGGTTATTACCGCGCACTGGGCAATCTGGAATCCGCACAACATCATCTTGAGCAAGCAAAAACGCTGTCTGGCCTGCCATTCTGGAAACATGAGGGAGTATTAGCGCTTGATAGCCAGCATTTTGAACAGGCAATTAAAGCATTTGAACATGCCCTCGCTGAAGAAGATAATGCCAACAATCGCTATAATCTGGCATTTGGTCTGTACTTGCATGGTGAAGCAGAACAGGCACTGGCAGTTATCAACCAGATCCCGGAACAACAAAAGCATGAATCTGGCGAATTTTTGCGAGCAAGGATTTTATATGCCCTGCGATTTATGAAAGAAGCCATTTTTGTTCTGGAAAGCCTATATAACCCTGAAGATGCAGCAATTATAGGATTACTGGCAATTCTGCATTTTGATAACGGTAATGCCGAAAAAGCGCATAAGTATTCGGAACAGGCCCTCGCCCTGAATCCTGAAAACTTTGAAGCAACGCTCACTTCAGTTTTATTACGGACGCTGGACAAACAGGCAACGGCCAGTGAAGTTGAAGAATTGATCGTAAGCTACCCGCAAGAAAGCCGCCTCTGGTTTGCTCTTGGCACAATATATATGACCAACATGAAGCTTCCGGCAGCTGAAAAAGCCTTTCTTCAAGCCGCGAAATATCATCCCGAATTTTACGATAACTGGATTAGTCTGGGCTGGTGTTATTTGCTGCAAGATAATATTACTCAGGCAAAAAACGCTTACGGAAATGCGCTTAAGCTGTCAGATGCCGCTGACGGCTGGGGAGGGCTTGCAGTGGTGCACGCCTTAACCGGCAATTTTGCTGACGCAGAATCAGCAATTCAGAAAACAAGAACCAGCGATCTGCACTGCTTTCTGGCAGCCATTGCTGAAGTCATTATTAATCTCCAGACTAATAAGCAACAATGCGGCGCGCTGTTTAACCAGACATTTCCTGAGTCAGCAAGCACTATGCAGTTTCTACTCAGCCAGGCCGTGAACAGTTTAAATCCCTCGGATAAAACGCTGCATTAACAAGCTGTAGGTTGGGTCGTTTGACCCAACAAAAGATCCATGTCAAGTTCAATCATACGATCAACTTGACCCATTATTAAACAAAGATTACAATCAGGAACTGCTTTGTACAGAGAAGGAAGAATACCATGATAAAATTTATGCCTAAACACAGAAAAACTGTTGCTGACATCCTCAGAAATCTCCGTAATTTTCTCTTTCATACTTTCCCTGCTGATCGTATTGATCCTGTTTCTCATACTATGAATGGCAGTGATCATGAATACGGGCATAGAATGCCGGAGCTTAAAGAAAGAACTGCAATGTTCAGAAAAAACAATGCTACACTGATTAGCTCTTTTTTAGGTCTACCAAATGCGAAAATTGATCGCTATGAACAAAGTTTTTTAAATATCGGGAAAAATTTTATTGGGTGGCAACCTAACAAAAGTACAGCCAGGCTGGTTTTCAATGCGGTGTTTATGATCCCGTTAAACACAGTTCTTACACCGTTGAAATTTGCTCTGAATGTTATGAAGCTGTTCACTGAAGTGGCCCCGGTGGTTATACAAAACCTGTTTGCCTATCTCGCAGAAAAAGCCATACGACTGAGTCGTTACCTGGTAAACCGCAGTGCGCTTTTATTGCCTTTAGCCGCAATCTCATTTGTTACCTGGATGGCATTTGTCGGTGCAACTTATTATTTCGGCGCGCTCCATATCATAGGGCGCAGCCTTACCTCACCTATCGATTCAATTCGTGATACCTGGCATTCCAATACCAAAACCTGGACCAGATTTCTTTATACTACGCTCCATATAATATTGATTGCGAATGTTTATGCGGTAGCCCTGCCTGTTGCCATTGCCTGGCTGCCTGCTGTTCTGCCGGTACTGACACCCGCTGTGACTGCAATTATAAACGGCTCGCTTTCAGCCGGACTTCTGATTGGAGCAGGTTTTGCAACCATTGGCGTCCTTGGCAACTTGCTGGTTAACCGATTCAGAAACTGGTGGCATAGCAACACGGCAGTCTCTGATATTGAGCCCGATAATGAACTTCCTTCATCTGAGATTGAGAATAATTATCATCAGCCGTCTCACCAGTCTCAGCACCATGGCCATGAGCATCACTTTACTATGGGTAGAGATCCTAGCACTCCTGACTTTGTCCCTGGTTATCCTGCACCGCTCACCATGCTAAATACCAGTGCGCCTCAAGAACCAGTGACCGTAGCGTCTGTTAGTCAAAGCCAACCACCGTTTCATGGATCAGGACTTTTCCATCCTGCTTACAGTAATCCTGGATCTGGCGCTCCTGGCGCTAATCCTATGTCTGATGCATTTGATTATGTGAATCAGGCTCAACCGCCGGCTCAGCCTCGATAACTAACCTCCATATCGGATTGCGGCTTTTCGCAATCCGTTATTTGTTCTAAAACTGTCCTTACACTTACAATACTGTATAATTATTTGACAAATAAAGCTGTAAATCGTTATAATAGCGCCATTCTTTTCATCAAATACAGGCAGCATTGTTATGGCTAGGCAGAGAGGGGTAAACTTTAAAGAAACATGGAACAAGATAAAAAAACATGTCTATAAAACCTACTCCGCTACTGGCGTTGACTATCTGGAAGAAACCGTTAATGGAAAATCAGCCGGGTTTAAACGAGCCTGTAAAAAAATTGAGTCGCCATTAACCTTGATTAGCTCTTTTTTTGGATTGCCCAATAAACCGCTACAAGGTTATGAGCAAAGCTTTAAAAATCTGTACCGGAACTTTATCGGTTGGAAACCCAGAACAGCAAACTGGAAATTATTTTTTTATGCCGTATTTAATATTCCAGTCAACCTGCTGCTTACTCCTATCAGATTTACCCTGAATGTCGCCAGACTGGTGACTGAAGTATTGCCGATGACGCTTAAACATTTGGTGCCCTATGTGGGCACAAAACTTGCCAGGCTGTCCATTCACACCGCCTCCGCCTACCGTGCGCTCACTGAAGTCGCAGAGGGCTTTTACCACCTTCATATGGATGATAATAATGGCCTGATTGCAGTGCTAGCCGGTAAACTGGGCTGGTTATTACTGCAACCGATTATTGGGCTTTTAATTGCTTCTACCTTCTTGTTAGAATTCACGGCCGTAGCGATAACACTCGTACAATACCCTTTGCAGGCAGTTTACTTTGTTGGCCGCAGTATTACATCCCCTGTTGAGGCGTTACGTAATACCTGGAAACAAGCGAGCAGCAAGGGCCTGGTAGTCGGCATTCTCCTTACCAGTTTACACGCTATGTTTATTTTGGTGCTTTATACCATGACATTTCCGTTTATTGGTAAATTTCTGGCGGCCCATGTGCTGCCCTATCTGGCGACTCACCTGCCTGCAGGCATCGTTTCAGCCGCTAACGCAATCGCCCATTTTCTCTCGCCGATATTTTTATTTATCGGCAAATTCACCTCGCCGATTGTTAATATTTTAACTTTCTCGTTATTTCATGCTCTTGGAGTTGATGCAGTGATTGCATCTGCAGCGCCTGCCGCCGCTGGTCTGGCAGCGGTAGCCGCTCTGATTGTGGCAGGAACAACGGCTGTTATCAGTTACCTGTCTGGACGTGGGCAAACAGCACAGAATGAGCAGGAAAATAACACTGCCGCTCAGCAAGCGCAAGAAGTTGGCAACAGCAATAATGCCATGGAACGTCTTGGATTGGGAAACAGGCCGGCGCTTGAGCAGAACGATGACTTGGGTATACCGCCAGCTCATCATCCGTCACCGTTAGCCGTAAGACAGGTGCCAGAGCCAGCGCCAGCAGTTTTACCCCAAGCTCCTACGATTTAATCAAATTACCGTAGGTTGAGCTGTAAAGCCCAACACGCCATTTTTCAACAGCAATAACTTTGATCGCTGCTTGCATCAAAGATACACTGGTTGGCAAACATCCTTGTTGGGTCAAACGACCTAACCTACGTTTTTTTGATCTGGTAGCGGGTACTTCTTCCTCCGCCGGGTAGTTTTTCAATACAGCCTTTTTCCAGTAAATCAGCCAAATGTCTTGTTGCTGTTGCTTTACTGACTCTGGCAATTTTTCTATATTGTGCCGCGCTGATTCCCTGTTCAAAACCGCGCTCTCCTTCATCAAACATACGATTAAGCACTTTGACCTGCTCGATTGACAGATCAGCTCCCTGAAAAATTTGCCAAAAACGGCTTTTTGCAAGGGTGCGATCAATTTTACAGATAGCGGTTTCTATACTATTTTCCAGAATGTTAAAAAACCAGCATAACCAAGGAGTTATATTGGTAGTATTGCGCTGACTTTTTTCCAATATCTGATAATAATCATTACGATTAGCAAGGATAGTCGCTGACATCGCATATAAACGAATACTCTGCCGATCATCCTGGGCTAATGCCAAATCCGTCAGTGCACGCGTAATCCGCCCATTTCCATCATCGAATGGGTGCAGAGTTACAAACCAGAAATGACAAATTGCTGCCCGCAATAAGGGATCTAATGTTGGCTCTGCACCGCTCTTGTTAAACCAGTCAATGAACGTATTTAACTCTTGCTCTAACTGCTCTCTCGGCGGCGCTTCAAAATGCACTGTTGGCCTGTCAATACGCCCGGAAACAACTTGCATAGGCTCTTCATCTCGTAATTGCCCTGCTTGTACTGAATAGAAAAGAGATGTTGTGTTCTCAGGGAACAGCCAGTAATGCCATTGTTGTAAGCGTGCTAGCGACAATGGCATATTCAAATTATCAATGGCATCCAACATCATTTTGGCCAACCCCTCCGAACGTTCAGTCGTTGGATACGGTTGGTTTAAATGCAAACCGATTCGTTTTGCCAGTGACGAGCGTACAGATTGGACGTTTAACTGTTCTCCCTCAATAGCAGACGAAGCAATAATATTTTGAAGCAGGGTATCAAGCGCTGACTCAAGAGAAATATTATCAGCTATAGCGCCTGTTTTACCCAGAAGAATACCTTGTTTCAGACGAACGGCTCGCAGAAGGGGTTGGATAAGGTTATCTTGCCAATGAAATTTCGGCCAATCAGCCTGCTGCCAGATCCATTCTGTTTGTGTAGTAATCATGAGTGAATCTCTTTTGTGAGCCGATTAATGATTATATTCGGCTCATTATTTGAGTTTAATAATAGATATAATCGGCTCAATTAGCAAGCCAATTCTGGGAGCGTCAGGATGACTTCATGCGTGTTTGCAAAAAGCCTTTAAAGGATAGGAGTTACCCGCTCTGAACTTTCAAGGCATCTGAATGCGCGATAGAAACCTTGATTACGCTTCGCTGCATCAAGGCTACTATCTATTTATTCAACGAAGCCCAGGCCGGTTTTCCACCTTAATGCTTTTTAATCCTTCACGAAAAGTAGGATATTTTAGCTTAATCTTGAGTTCTTCTTTTATTTTTTGATTCGAAATACGGCGGTTATCGGAATAGAACTCCTTTAACCTGGGCGATAAAGCAGCTTCTTCAAAATTAATCAGCGGTAATGGCTCCCTGTGAAGTAATGCGGCTGCATAGGCATCAATCACATGCGAGGGCGCTGGCTCATCATCCGCTATGTTATAGATTGACAAAGGGTGAATATGAGTCATTGAAGCAAGAAGCACCGAAACAATATCATCAACATGGATACGGGAAAACACATGCCCTTGTTTATAAATACTGTCTTGCTTGCCCGAAACAAGCCGTTCCAGTGCATTTCTTCCTGGCCCATAAATACCAGCGAGCCTGAAAATATGAAGCGGCAAATGCCATTTATCAGCAAACGAAAGCCACCGTTGTTCTGCCTCCATCCGCGCCAACGCCGTTGCGCTTTCAGGAAAACACGGGCTGTTTTCATTAACCCATTTGCCCTGATGATCGCCATAAACGCCGGTAGAGGAAAGATATCCTAACCACTGAATATGGGTGCTACGCCGTTTAATCAAATCGGCATAATGATGCAAAACGATATCGCCAATCTCAGCCGCCGGCGGAATAGTTACCAGAATATGGCTGGCCTGATTAATATGCTGTTCGATATCAGGATCAAAAAAATCAATCAAAGTAACCGTCTCTAAATGAGCAGCTGCCGGTTTTTCAAGATTACGAGTGGTTCCAATAATGCTGAAACCCTGCTGTTCAAGTACAGGCGCTAAAGCCCGAGCGGTATACCCCAGACCAAAAATCAAAAACGAAGCCGCCATATTAACTCCCTCTTTTCAATTGATGATAGTAACTCAGTGCTCTGTTTCTGGCCTCATTATGATCGATAATCGGTTCCGGATAGTGGGTATTCGACATAATAGCTTTATTAATCCAGGGCTGATGGATATACTGATTATCAACACCGGCAAGCTCTGGAATCCATTGCCGGATATAGTGTCCATTTGGATCAAATTTCTGACTTTGCAAAACCGGATTAAAAATACGGAAATAAGGGGCGGCATCGGCACCACACCCCGCCACCCATTGCCAACTTGCGCTATTGTTAGCCAAATCGGCATCAACCAACGTATCCAAAAACCAGTCGGCGCCCACCCGCCAATCAATGAGCAGCCCCTTGGTCAGAAATGACGCGACTACCATACGAATACGATTATGCATATAGCCTGTTACCCACAATTCCCGCATTCCGGCATCAATGAGCGGATAACCTGTCATTCCTTTTTGCCAGCGAATTAAAGACGCTTTATCATCGCGCCAGGGAAAGTGATCAAATTCACTTCTGAAATTATCCTGGGCTAATTGGGGAAAGTGGTACAACAGATAAGTCGAAAATTCCCGCCACCCCAGCTCTGATAAAAAATGCTCTGTTGATTGCAAATCACAGTCACGCTCCAATTGTGCCAGCTCAACTGCCCGCCAGATAGTCCAGGGACTTATTTCGCCAAAATGCAAATGCGGCGATAAATGGGAGGTCGCATTTTTTGCCGGAAAATCGCGATTTGTCTTATAGTTTTGCAGATGGCTGGCAATAAACTGATCCAGCTTTTTTTGCGCGCCTTGCTCACCGGGCAGCCAGTATTCAGCAAATCGTGCAGCCCAATCAAGCTTGGGCAACAGCTTCCATTGGTCCAGCTTATCACTCGCAACCGTCATTCCCTTGGGGTGATTTGACAACCTCATGGCAGGAGGAATGTGAAGCATTTGCCGGCAATTTTTCCAATAGGCGGTAAATACTTTAAAATAATCGCCGCTTTTGTTTTTAATCGTCCAGGGCTCATTCAACAGATTGCCATTTGAGCTCTGCACCAGAATCCCCTCTTCTATCAGTGCCGCTTTGATTTTTTTATCGCGCTCTATGGCTAACGGTTCATAACAACGGTTCCAATACACGGCATCAACAGATAACTGCTTAACCAATGCAAGAATAATATCGAAGGGCTTCCCTTTTCGAAGCACTAAAGACAAGTCATGTTTAGCTAACGAGTTACTTAAAGAAACCAGACTATGATGGAGCCACCAGGCTTGCGCCCGTCCTGAAACACTGGTTTTTTGATCAAAAATATAGAGAGGGATTACATAATCATGTTGAGAGCAGGCATGAATAAATGCCGGGTTATCCGATAACCTCAAATCATGTCGAAACCAAACCAGTGCTATTGTCATAAAAGGCTTCTATTTTCCTGTGCATAAAAAAGTAGCATATCATAACAAGGGTTACTCCCCGCGTCATCCCGAGCGCAGCGAGGGATCTCCCTTCAGAGGCAGAATCTCTAGCATAACGCTGGAGATCCCTCGCTGCGCTCGGGATGACGGGGGGAGTTACTAACAAGGCTTAAATTTTTAACTCCTTTGTTTCACCTTCGCTCTCACTTTCATCACTGGCTTCCTCTTCAACATCCGACTCGGGCGTGTGATATTGCAGCTCCTGAGGTTCCTCTATTTCAGAAGCAGGCTCAGGGGCTGGCGCCTCTTTTTCCTGTTTCTCCTCTTCAGCGGCTGGTGCGGGATTAACAGTTGGCTGGCGTTCTTGCTCCTGCAGGCAAATTGTCGCGGTGCTGGTTAATTTCGCTTTGCCTTTTAGCTCCAGCTCGATGTCATTTAACTCGTCATGATCATGGGCAATCTGCTGCTCAATTTTACGCTGATGATTGGCAATTTCTTTGCTTTCCATCCGAGCTTCATATCCCAGTACTGCAATCGCGGCGGCTGCCACCACAACACCGGCGGCAGCAATTCCGATTACGGCGGCAAATGGCACGCCCGCCCCTGGAAACACAAAGGCAAAAGCAACAACCGCCAGAGCAAAACCTGCAAATGAAGCTGAAACCGCCAGCCCTTTCACCAACCGCTTTTCATTAGACCAGCGTTTCGATGGAACGGCTTTAGCACCGCTTAATTTCTCGACATCAAATTCAGCAAACCCGGTTAAATCCGGGTTCGCTTCATCATGCGTTGCTTCAGAATAAAACTGATAACTGTCTTTGACAAAATCGACCACGCTATACCCTAATACCACTGCACCCACGACGATACCCGGTACCAGCAAAGCAGGAAAAGCCGTACCCAGTACGGTCGCAGCAGTAACCAGACCCATTCCTGTACCCATCCAGCCTGCTTCGCCCAGCAGTTTATTACGATCCAGCGCTTTTCGCAGATAGCGAAACCTGGTTTGGCGTAACTGATTAATGGTTGCTTCGATTTCAGCAAACGCCGCCAATTGCTCTTTATTATCATCAATTGCAAGTTTTCTCTTAAAATTGCTCAGTAATTCCAACAACTGCTTTTCGTGCATGAGATAAGTTTCCTGCTCATCGGCATGCAACATTTGTTTCAGGCAGTCTTCACTCTTTTTAGCAACAATCTGCCCCAACAGTGTGGCTTCCGAAGAAATATATTTTTCAGGCAACTTGTTAATAACAGCCTGTAACTGTTTTTGTATATTAACCGCGGTTGTCAGCTCTTTGCGAAGATAGCGTTTTCTTCGGTTTGCATTATCGGGCATAGATTTATCAAAAAATGGTAGTTTCTTTCTTTATTATATCAGTATAATTAAATTGCTCATAACCAGCAGGATGCCTGGCCTATGTTTTTACCATTATTACTATCGTTTTTGTTTACAGTTCTCATGATACCGGCAGGCTGGGCAAAACCGGTCAAGGATGTTACGGTCACGCTGTTTGAATGGAATTACAATTCAGTCGCTAATGAATGCCAGACAACGCTTGGTCCAGCCGGTTATGGGTTTGTACAAGTCTCACCGCCGCAAGAGCACATCCAGGGTACTGCCTGGTGGACTTCCTATCAACCGGTAAGCTATAAAATTGCCGGACGCCTCGGTGATCGTAACGCTTTTATAAAAATGATTAACGTATGTCACAATGCCGGCGTCAAAGTCATTGTTGATGCAGTTATAAATCACATGTCTACCGGTGCCGGCAATGGCGTCGGTACTGGCGGCAGCCTTTACGCCAAATACCAATATCCGGGATATTATCAATCCTGGGATTTTCATAGCTGCCGCAATCCGGTTACCGACTACGGCAATCGCGAGAATATCCAGCAATGCGAGCTGGAGAACCTTGCTGATCTCGATACCGGAAGTTCCTATGTCCGCACAACAATTGCCCATTACCTCAACGAATTAATTACCGCCGGGGCTGACGGCTTTCGAATAGACGCTGCCAAACATATTGCGGCTGATGATCTGGCGGCGATTAAATCACAATTAACCAATCCTGAAATATACTGGGTACAGGAAGTCATCCAGGGTAATAATGAACCTGTACAGCCCAGTGAATACCTTTCTCTTGGTCCAGTCGATGAGTTCCGCTATGGCCGTGATCTCAAACGTGTCTTTGAGCAGGAAAAACTGACTTATCTGGGTAATTTTGGCGAATATTGGGATTATTTACCCACACAGAAAGCGCGTGTATTTATTGATAACTGGGACACTGAGCGTAATGACTCGACTTTAAATTACCGCAGCGGCGCCAATTATACCCTGGCGAATGTATTTATGCTGGCTTATCCGTATGGTGCACCCAATATTTATTCCGGTTATGAATTTGATAATTATGATCAAGGCCCTCCCCTGCGCGGTAAAATGAATGCCTGTTATAAGAACGGTTGGAAATGTCAGCACCGATGGCCGCAGATTCTTAATATGGTTGCATTCCATAATGCCGTGGCTGGTTTACCCATAACAAACTGGTGGAGTAACAATAACAATGCCATTGCCTTTGGCCGTGGAGATATCGGGTTTGTGGCGATTAACCATGAACCATTTCCCATTACCGTAACCTTTCAGACCTCGTTGCCGGCAGGCGTCTATTGCGATATCCAGCACAGCGATCCCATGCATGATGAACGCTGTACCGGAACCCTGTTTCTGATCAATAGCCGAGGGCAGTTTACTGCAACTATTGACGCAAATGATGCAATTGCGTTTTATCGATCGTAATGACCCTGGTTTTTTAGTGATAATAATTTTTCCTTAAGGATCATTATTTATAATTAGAGCAATCTTTTTGTACTCTGGTTGTCGCTATGCCTAAAACAATAATCATGCTCGGGACTGGCACCGCCCTGACCCGCAAGCCTAATAAGTTCTACCCCAAAGGCGAATTATTTAGCCAGATTCCAGGGTTTCTCAAATCAACACCTATAGAAGAAGATGATGATATCAATTCGGAAGATCATCTCAAACAGAAAGTAGAACCTTATATTAGCGATACCCTTACTATTATTAAAGGACCCGATACCGGCGCTTTTGAAGTCGGCGATCGCATTGCCCGCGGTGTACGCCATGCCCTTGAAGCGATTAGCAAAGGTGAAATACCGATCAATATTATGGGCCACAGCCGTGGGGGTGTAGAAGCCATACTGATAGCGCATGAATTGAAACGGATTAAGGAAGGATTCGCGCAACTTGCTGCCCAACGCTCGATTCAGGAAAAGCTGCTTGGCAAGGAAGTTGCCGAAAAATTTGAAAAAGCCGGGCGTAAACAATTATTCGGAAACACTCCCTACAGCTATATTAAAACAGCCTTCGATCTCCAAAAGGCTGATTTTGCAGGACTGGATATAGAAGGCATCGGCAAGCATATCAAAAATGCCCGAGTTAACTTACAGGTACTAGACCCTGTTCCTGGCGGCAGCCTCCTGGGGCTCAGACTAGCCAGATGGTATCCTGATCCACGTTTTTATATTATTCCTGACATCGTTGAGGATTTTGAGATATATGTTAAAGAAAATGAACACTCTCGCTGTTTCAAGGCTATTATTCCGCTCCCTGAATCACCAGAAAAAACCCGATTCAACTTATCAACCCTCCCCGGCCATCATGGCACTGGCTCTGGTAATTTCAACGATCAGCAAGGCAATCCGCTGCCAACCCATTTAAAAGATAAAAAAACAGATGGGGTGCAAAAGTTCTTACTTTTAAAAATCATTGATTTTTTAAAGCGCCATAATAGTGAATTTAAAGCTATTGATGACGTTAAACTGGCGAATGATGAACTGACAGCGCTTGTTAAAAGTGCACTGGAAAAGGGTACTGACACTCTGAAACTGGAAGTTTGTAATGAAATCGCTAACAATATCGAAGGGTATCAGTATTTTGACAATACCAGCTATCAATGGCTTGGTCAGGAACAATCGATACAATCGTTTTTCTGGGCTCGCGAGGTTGACCGCATTGTCCATTATGGAAAGCACACTGACTCAAAATTGCGCCAGATTATCCCACCGATTGCCGGTAAAAAACTGATCAACAGAGAACATGCAGAATTGATGCTGTTAAATAAATTTAAGTTTAAAGCTGATACAAGCGTTGACAGACAGCCTGAAGAGGCAATAAAAAGTTTTACCAATCAACTGATCGCTGCCTGCAAGGATCAATATGCCAAATCAAACACCGAGAACCTTGCTGCCTCATTAGGACAAAATCAGCTTAAGGGGCTGCTGACTGACCCAAGCGGCCCGGAATTGATCAATACTGTATTAGGCATGATCATAGATCAATTGAGCCAGGATTACTTGCAAGGGAAATTATCCCATAAACAGGCCTTGTTAACCGCCATTGAAGAATCTTTTAATAATTTCAGACAGACTGAAGCCAATAAAGAAGCTGATCCGAATCAGCTGCGCCAGTTCCGTCAGACTTTGGAACATGGGTTAAAAAATACCATAACCAATCAATTAACCAATCTGACAACCAATACAGACGCACTGTGCCAGAAATTACAGGTTACCTCGCAGGATATCATTAGCAGTTTTTCAAAATCGCTCGCAGAATTTTTTACACAAAAACCAGATTCAGAACAACTAGAGCGCTTCCTGAAAAAATTAAATGAACAAATTAAAGTACTCCAGGATAAGCAGCCCGATAAATTGTTTGTCGATATTTTCAAATTCCTGGATGCAATTTCGCTTGATGCCAAAGATGAGGAAAATCTTAAAACTCAACAAACTATACTATCGAATCTTGGATTTGATCCTGCCATCGCTAATGACTTATGTCTTGACGATCAGGACAAAACAGCGCTGGTTCAAGAGTTACAGCAATTATGTGTCGAGACCGAACTTGCGCTGGATGAAATTACTGAACAACGGCCTCTTGAAAAAATCGGCAATACCTTTGACCTGTTTGTTCAGCTCAGCGAGTATGAGCAAGCCCTTAATGACTTTCCTCGCGTCATTCCAGACCTCCCCTATAATGAGATCCGAAACGATACTCTCGCCCGCAAGCAATTGCTGCTTAACCAGACGGCAGAATACCTTGTCAGTCAAGCAATCAGGCTTGAGCAATTTGCAAGCGACATGCACAGGATGGTTAGCGCAAATTCTGCTACCGCAGATCAAGTGACTAAAGATTATCTTCTTGATTTTGCCAAATGCTTTATCAAACATGTTTCTGCGCTTGCGGTTATTAAAGGCGCAACAGATCCAGTACATGAAAAACTAAAAAATGAAATCGCCGCTCTGAAACAGCAGTTTGAAGAACTGAGTAATAAAGACAAACGCAGCGAACAACTGTTGGCAGACAATACAGCCGCCATTAATAAACTGACGGCAGAACTGGCAGAAGCTCGAAAAACCAATACTCAGCAGCAGAGCCGGCTTGAACAGGAAGTTCGCAAACAAGAAGAACAACTTGCTGTGATTGAAAAGAACAGAACTGAAATTGAAGCATTGAAAACTACAATTAATGACTATAGCAATACGGTTAAAACACAACAGCAAAAAATTCAGCAAAATAACACTGCCTCCACTGAGCAGATTGAAAAATTGAATGCACGTATCACAGCCTTAGAAACCCAATTAAGAGAACAACAGTTACAAAATCAGCAGCTTGGTAATCAGCAGCATAAGCTCCAACTGGAACATGATGCACTGCAACAGCAACATCAAACCCTGAGGCAGCAGCACTCTGCATTGCAGGAAAAAAATCTGAATACTGAACAGAATCTTTCAACTCTGAAAGAACAATACACTGAATTGCAATCAGCTGAAAATCAGCAGAAAGAAACAAATGCTGATTTAAATGCCAGGCTAAGTGCCCAACAGTTACAAAATCAGCAACTGAATAGCCAACAGCAAAAGCTTCAACAGGAATATGGCGCACTGCAGCAACAACATGACAACCTGAGGCAGCAGCACTCTGCATTGCAGGAGCAAAATCAGAATACTGAACAGAATCTTTCAACTCTGAAAGAACAATACACTGAATTGCAATCAGCTGAAAGTCAGCAGAAAGAAACAAATGCTGATTTAAATGCCAGGCTAAATACACAACAGTTACAAAATCAGCAACTGAATAGCCAACAGCAAAACTTACAACAAGCCTATAGTGCACTGCAGCAAACATATGACGATCTGAAATTGCAATATACCCGGTTGCAGGAACAACATGCTGATTTAGAAACTGCTCAAAACCAACTGATTTCTGAACACAATGCCCAGACCGAAAATCTGACAACACAGATTCAGACCTATGAAGCGCAAATCACAGCTCTTAAACATGCTGCCGCTCAAAATCAACAAACCATTGCAGATCTGCAGCAGCAACAAACAACTACTGCTCAGGAACTGAATAGCACGCGTCAGACAAACCAGAGTCAAGAGAGTCTGTTACAACAAGTACAAGCGCAAAATGTTGCGCTGCAAAATACCAATAATCAATATCTGGATAAAATTGCCGCAATAAAGAAACAATTGCAGGATCCAAAACAAGCAATTGCTTTGCAATTGATTCACGAAAAATTACAACCGGAAACCGAAAGTTATTTTATTCATCTTGTTGGTGAGGCCAAAAAATTATTTCCTGCAATTAAAAATATCAATACCGAAAAAATGGCCTTTCAAGACTTAAAAGCTCGCGTCAATGACTATTGTGCTAATCTGCCAACCGATTTAACCAACCCACAACAAAAGGTTATTGATAAAATTAAAGTCGTTGCCAGCTTACATAACTGTTTAATCGATGATGCCGCCGAATACCTGCCTGCCAAACGCGCCCGCAAATTCTATACACAGCTTGATAATAGTAATGGCACGCTCCGCAAACACCGTGACCCAATGTGGCAACGGTATCTGTGGAATACCATTGCGGTAGCCACTGTAATACCAGGACTTTTATTAGGTTTATACTCCCTGGCAGTCAAGCGACATTCTACTGCGACATTCTGGCAGTCAGAGGGCGAGCAATTTATTGAGCAGGTTAAGGGCGAAAAACAAAATCTTGTTTCACCAGTTAAATAACGGCAAAATCCAGAGCAATTACAATCTCTGCAGTAAGCCCTTTTTGTTTAAAAGCCTTTTGCAAACCCTCAGATGCCAGGGATGGCATCTGGGAGCGTCAGGACGACTTCATGCGTGTTTGCAAAAGGCTTTTAAACGAAAGGGCTTACTCGCACTGAACTTGCCAACCGGATAAACCTTATCAAGCCCGCTCAAGATTAAACGACATGACCTGCTCTATTCTCTCCTGCCCTAACGCAATCATCAACAAGCGATCAATACCAAGAGCCACGCCGCTACAGGAAGGTAAACCATGCTCCAGCGCTGCCAGCAGAAATTTGTCAGCCTCCACAGGAGCCATGCCTTTTTCCTGGCGTAACGCAATGTCCTGCTGAAAACGCGCTGCTTGCGCCTGCATCTCAGTCAGTTCGTGAAAACCATTGGCAAGTTCAATGCCCTTAAAGTAAATCTCAAAACGCTCGGCGAGTTGATTATTGACCTTTGCCAGCGCCGCCTGCGATTGGGGAAAATCATACACTGCAAGCGGAGCTGCCTGTTCAGCATAAGCCGGTTCAATAACATGACTCATTAATAGAAACAAATATTGATCGCGATCCGTTTCATCTTCGGGAATCACATAATCAAGCTGATAGCGGATTAAAAGTTGCCGCAACTCGGTAATTGTTGCGGTATGAGGATTAAGCTGGCATTGCTCTTCAAAAACCTGGCGATAACTCTTACGGATTATCGGCGGACAGCGTAGCACCAATTGCAACAGAGCATCCATTTCATCCATCAGTTGATGATGGTTAATACCCAGCTGATACCATTCCAGCATGGTAAATTCCGGATTATGCCAACGCCCCAGTTCATCATCACGAAAGGATTTTCCAATCTGAAAAATAGGGCCGCTTCCTGCGGCCAGCAGGCGTTTCATGTGATATTCCGGCGAAGTCTGCAGACAATAAAGTTCGCCGCGAAAACTGGCTTTGATATTACTGAGATACACATCGGTAATACCATAATGAGCCATAATGGGCGTTTCAACTTCCAGATAGCCCCTGCCGTTAAAAAAATCGCGGATTTGCGCAAGAATTCGGGCGCGCTGTTTTAAAAGCGGAATAGCCGCTGAAGGTTGCCAATGAACAGCTGTCATGATTAATAAAAAATTCCTAGCTCCAGACGCGCAGCCTCTGTCATGCGCTCCTGCGTCCATATCGGTTCCCATACTAATTCAACCGTACAGTCGCTGACATCTTCGAGCTGATTGACGGCCTGCTCAACGGTTCCTGGAAAAGTCTGGGCAACCGGACAACCAGGGCTGGTCAGCGTCATTTGAATATGAACATGCTGCTCTTCATTAATGGCGATATCATAAATTAATCCCAGATCATAAATATTGACCGGGATTTCAGGGTCGAAAACGGTTTTCAGCGCAGCAATAACCAGTTCTTTCAATGCGTCATTATTTTGCTGCTTTTTCTTTAATCCAAACATCGCCGCTACTCCGTACAGACTGTCGTGTCATTTTTGGTTAAAGCCGCATGCAAAGTATGCCAGGCCAAGGTTGCGCATTTAACCCGGGCAGGATAAGCCCTGACGCCGGCAAGTACTGCCAGCTTGTCCAGCGAACCCAGCTGGCTATCGTCCTCAGCAGTGACCATATTGTGAAAACGTTCAAACATCGCTTCAGCTTCTTCAACGGTCTTTCCGCGTATGGCCTCAGTCATCAATGAAGCAGACGCCTGCGATATTGCGCAGCCGCAACCAACAAAACTCAGATCAGTAATCTGGTCATTATTCATTTTAACATAAAGGGTGAGCTTATCGCCGCACAACGGATTAAACCCGTTAGCCTGTTTATTGGCATCCTCCATGGCATAATGATTTCGCGGATTACGGTTGTGATCAATAATAATTTCCTGGTAGAGCTCGCGTAATTCAAGACTCATGCGAATACCTCTTTTACTTTATGCAGCATCTGCATACAGCGATCAATTTCCGCTGTCGTGTTATAAAAAGACAAGGAAATCCGGGTTGTTGCCGCCACATCAAAAAAATTCATTAACGGCATGGCACAGTGATGGCCGCTGCGAATGGCGATGCCTTCGCTGTCCAGAATAGTACCGATGTCATGAGCATGGATAGTACCATGCACAAAAGAAAGTACCGGTACCTTTTCATGTGCCGTACCAACAATATTAAATCCTTTCACCGCCTTCAACGAAGCGGTTGCGTAATCAAGTAAATGGGCTTCATACGCCGCAATCGCGGCCATATCCAGCGATCCCAGATAGTCAATCGCAGCGCCCAGGCCGATAACACCGGCGATATCCGGTGTTCCAGCTTCAAATTTATGGGGTAAAGGCGCGTATTCAGTGGCATCCAGGGTAACATAATTAATCATTTCACCGCCGCCCTGATAAGGAGGCATACTATCCAGCAATGATTCTTTACCCCAAAGCACGCCTATTCCGGTTGGGCCATACATTTTATGCCCGGAAAACGCGTAAAAATCACAGTCCAATGCCTGAACATCTATCGGCAAATGCGCTGTCGACTGTGCGCCGTCAAGCAATACTAATGCCCCATGAGCATGCGCCATTTCAATCATCTGCTTAACCGGATTAATTGTTCCCAATGCATTGGAAGCATAACAAATCGAAACAAATCGGGTTTTGTCAGACAGGCTGCGTTCAAATTCTTCCAATATCACGTCGCCATCAAGTGAAACAGGCGCTACTTTTAAAACTGCACCGGTTCTATTGCACACCATTTGCCAGGGTACAATATTGGAATGATGTTCCATATGAGTAATAAGAATTTCCTCGCCCGGTAAAATACGGGGAGCAACCATACTTTGCGCAACCAGATTAATCCCTTCCGTTGTTCCGCGAGTGAAAATACACTCTTGCGGTTTGGCAGCGTTAATAAAACGTTGTACCTTTTTACGGGCCGCTTCAAACTGATTAGTCGCTCTGGCGCTTAAGGCATGAACGCCGCGGTGAACATTGGAATTATCCTGCTGGTAATACTGGTCGATTGCCTCAATCACCATTTTGGGCTTTTGGGTGGTTGCGGCATTGTCAAAATACACTAACGGATAACCATTAACTATCTGATCCAGGATTGGAAAATCTTTACGTATGGCTTCAACATTTAAAATATCCGATGCGCTCATAGTCATGTCATCCTTCCAATTGCTGATTAATCAGATCCGCCATCCAGCCAGCCATATAGGCATCCGGCACCAGCCGCAAATTATCAGCGGCAAACGCGCTTACCAGAAACTGGCTCGCTTCATGGCGGCCAATTCCCCGTGTCGCCAGATAAAACAGGGCGTCTTCATCCAACTGGCCAACCGTCGCACCGTGTGAACACACCACGTCATCGGCATAAATTTCAAGCTGCGGTTTTGTATCTATCTCGGCTTTGGCCGACAGTAACAGATTTTTATTCTGCTGTGCTGCCTGCGTCTTCTGCGCGTCACGTGCGACTACAACCTTGCCGTTAAAAACCGCTTTTGAACTGCCATTTAAAATACCCTTGTAATCCTGCGTGCTTTGGCAATTAGCAACCTCATGATAAACCGTAGTATGGTGATCAACGTGCTGACCGTTAGCCGGCATATAAACACCATTTAATAAACATTGCGCCTTACCTCCCTGCAGTCTGAAACTGGCGTCGCTTCTGACCAGACGCCCGCCGAGGCTCAATGAATGACTATCAAACTGGCTGGCGCTATCCTGCTTCACGGCCAAATGGCCGATATGAAATGCAGCCTTGCTTTCGCGCTGAATTTTATAATGAATAATTTTGGCATCAGGCGCAGTATGAACCTCTGTTACCGTGTTGGTAAAATATCGGCAAGCGGGTGCGCCTTGATAGCTTTCAATAATCGTAGCTTTACTGCCTGTTTCGGCAATAATCACATGACGGGCATAAACCGCCTGATCTTCTTTGTCCTGCCAGTGCGCCAGGACAATCGGATCGTCAACACAGGCATTTTCAGGCAGATAAATAAAAATACCGGTGCGGAGCGCCGCCAGATTCAGGGCATGGAAACCGTGCTCCTGAGTCAATAACTGGTTCAGGTAAGGCTTAAGCAATTCTTCATGCTCAACCGCCGCCTGTATTAATGGCTTGACGATCACGCCTGCCGGCAAATTAGCTAACTGTTGCGCACCAGGCATTATTTCACCGTTAGCAATCACCACTTCCTGCTCAAAGGGCAGATCAGTTTTAATCTGACCGCCGGCGTATCCGCTGGCTGCTGTTGCAAAATGATGCTGCAGAAATGGATCCACTGTTGTGTATTTCCAGTCCTCCTGATGTCGGCCTGGAAAACCACAGCGTTTAAACTCATTCAGCGCTTTGGTCTGCAGCTCAGCTAACCAGGCGACCGGCAAGCGGGCGGCATTTGCCTGCTGTTGATAAAAATCCAGGATTTCGCTCATGCCTGTTCAGTCTCCTCAAGCCAGCTATAGCCTTTCTTTTCCAGCTCCAGTGCAAGCGACTTGTCGCCGGATTTGATAATTTTGCCATTAGCCAATACGTGGATATAATCAGGTTCAATATAATCAAGCAGCCGTTGATAGTGCGTTACCATCAGAATAGCCCGCTCAGGCGATCGCATTGCGTTGACGCCCTGGGCAATAATTCTGAGCGCATCAATATCCAGCCCTGAATCGGTTTCGTCAAGAATGGCAAGCTTGGGCTCAAGCGCTGCCATCTGCAAAATCTCATTGCGTTTCTTTTCCCCGCCAGAAAATCCTTCATTAATACTGCGGTATAAAAAGCTTTCATCCATATCCAGCAACTGGCATTTCTCACGAATAAAGCTTAAAAATTCAATCGCATCCATTGGATTTTTGCCCTGTCCTTTACGAACAGCGTTAACTGATGCTTTGAGGAAGTTAATATTGGTAACGCCCGGAATTTCAACCGGATACTGGAAGGACATGAAAATGCCGGCCTGAGCGCGTTGTTCCGGCGCTAATGGCGACAGATCATTACCCTCATAAATAATTTCGCCGCCAGTGACCGCATAGGCAGGATGACCGGAAAGCACTTTGGATAAAGTGCTTTTCCCGGAACCATTAGGCCCCATAATCGCATGCACTTCACCAGCGTTTACCTGCAGGTCAATACCTTTCAGGATTGGCTGGCCATTAATTTCAACATTTAATTGATTGATTGTTAACATATTAACCTACTGCCCCTTCCAGACTGATACCCAGTAGTTTGGTTGCTTCTACCGCAAACTCCATGGGTAATTCTTTTAATACCTGTTTACAAAAGCCATTCACAATCATCGATACCGCGTCTTCGGTTTCGATTCCCCTTTGCTGGCAATAAAATAATTGCTCTTCGCTGATTTTCGAAGTCGTTGCCTCATGTTCGAGTTTCGCAGTTGGGTTTTTCACCTCAATATAGGGAAAAGTATGCGCCGAGCATTTGTCGCCCATCAACATTGAGTCGCACTGGGTAAAATTACGGGCATTGGTTGCCGTTGGCGCTATTCTTACCAGCCCTCGATACGCATTATGCGAGCGGCCGGCGCTGATGCCCTTGGCAATAATGGTGGATCGGGTGTTTTTACCAATATGAATCATTTTGGTTCCGGTATCGGCTTGCTGGTAATTATTAGTCAGCGCAACCGAATAAAACTCGCCCACTGAGTCGTCGCCCTGCAGAATAACACTGGGATATTTCCAGGTTATTGCTGAACCGGTTTCAATCTGAGTCCAGGAGATTTTT
Organism: Legionella dresdenensis; assembly: GCF_042649825.1. NCBI lineage: Bacteria > Pseudomonadati > Pseudomonadota > Gammaproteobacteria > Legionellales > Legionellaceae > Legionella > Legionella dresdenensis. The sequence continues at coordinate 52,805 of NZ_JBHSAB010000024.1, forward strand.
GAGCGTTTACCTTTGCAGGCGCCGCGTTTGGTCACAAAATTATAAATACCGCCTTTACCGTCTTTATCACCCGGGTACCAGTTTTGCACGGTTGAATACTTGATTTGGGCGCCATCAAGGGCGACTAGTTCCACAACTGCGGCGTGCAACTGATTTTCATCCCGCATGGGCGCAGTACAGCCTTCAAGATAGGAAACATAACTGTCGCTATCGGCAATAATCAGGGTACGCTCAAACTGACCGGTAGACGCGGCATTAATGCGGAAATATGTTGATAATTCCATAGGGCAACGCACACCTTTGGGAATATACACAAAAGAACCGTCGCTAAATACCGCCGAGTTAAGGGCAGCATAAAAATTATCTCGGTAAGGCACGACTGATCCCAGGTATTGTTTCACCAGCTCAGGATATTTATGCACTGCTTCCGAAATTGGGCAGAATATGACGCCTGCCTCTGCCAGCTTGGCTTTAAAGGTGGTCGCTACCGAAACACTGTCAAACACCGCATCAACAGCAACGCCAGCCAGCATTTCCTGCTCTTTCAGCGGAATTCCGAGTTTTTCATAGGTTCTGAGCAGTTCCGGATCGACTTCATCCAGGCTTTTAGGCGCATTTTTCAAGTTTTTAGGCGCTGAATAATAAGCAATAGCCTGATAATCAATAGGCGGATAATGAACACTCGACCATTCCGGGTGCGGCATGGTTTTCCAGTATTCAAACGCTTTTAAACGCCATTCCAATAAAAATTCAGGCTCGCCTTTAATGGCAGAAAGACGGCGGATAACCTCTTCATCCAGACCAGGCTCGAATGTCTCTACTTCAATATCAGTAACGAAGCCGTGCTGATAATCCCTCTCTAACAGGGAATTGATTTGCTCATTGCTTTTAGCCATGTTTAACTCCACTTGCCAATTGCCTGATGCGTTCTATCTCAACTGCCGGCATATTCGGCCGAGCCAGTTTTTCCAGGCTTACGCTGTCTAATGCTGCTTCGATTGCCCGTCCGATTAACCGCCAGTTACCCTGCACGTGACAAACACTCTGCAAAGAACACTCATTCGGCTGCAAACTGCATTCAGTCAGACCGCGTTGCTCGTCCAGCGCATAAATAATCTGCGTAACCGAGATTTCGCTGGCTTGCCGTTGTAACTTATAACCACCAGCGGCTCCACGAACGGAAACCAACAAACCGGCATTAGTCAGCTTTTTTAATAATTTACTTACCGTAGGTACAGTCAGATGCGTATTTTGGGCGATATCACGCGCGCTGCTTAAGGTGTGCGGATGCTTGGCAAGATACACCATTACTACTGTGCCATAATCGGCCAATTTATTTATGCGCAGCATACCATCCCCGGCTTAAATAATCTAGTACTAAAAAGGTCTTATTTATAATATAGTACCAAATAAGTTCTATTTTGTAAAAATGGCGTATTATAATGATTTAATTATTAACAAACAACAGCCGATTGCTTTTTTTTCTTTGAACCGGACAATTTTGCAGGTTGAATCGTTCCGACCCAATATTACCAATCTACAATCAATTGACAATTTAGCCGCATTCCGTATAATTTCTAATCTTTTTCAGGGATAATTTATGAAAGCAATATCCAAACTACTCAGCCTTCTGGTCATTCCTTTTGTATTATTGAATCATACCGCCTTTGCCGAACCCGCGAATTTATCACTATTAACCCATGAAGTTCAGAACTATCATGACTCAGGTCAGTATGACAGAGAACTGGCTGCCGTTATTAAACGCGCACGTCATTACATTGATAAACAGGCAACATTAAACCAGCAAAGCAAACATCCTAAAAAGCTCGCCCTGGTTCTTGATATTGATGAAACCAGCCTCAGCAATTATTGCTACATGCAAAAGCGCGGTTTTTACCCGACCCGCGAGCAATTACAAGCTGAAATGTCAGCTGCCGACGCACCAGCAATCAAGCCTATGCTGGCGCTGTATAAAGAAGCCATGAAACATGGGGTCAAAGTCTTTTTTGTCACTGGCCGCCCCGTTTCAGTACTGGAAGCGACCAAAACCAATCTGGTTCGTGCAGGTTACACTAACTGGGCAGGGCTTTATTTAAAACCCGATAATTACCATGCCCGTTCAATTATTCCTTTCAAAGCCAGCAGCAGAGCGTTGATTAGCAAACAGGGTTACACCATTGTAGCAACAATTGGCGATCAGTACAGTGATCTGATGGGCGGATATGCACAAAAAGAATTTAAGCTGCCTAATCCTTACTATTTTTTGCCTTAAAAAACTATCATCCTGATTGTAACCTGGGTGTAACGCAGTGAAACCCGGGTTACGGCCTTAATACCTACATCTGTACATTCCTGCTAAAGCACGGAATATCATCGTCTTCTGGCGGGAAGGGATCACCGTTAAAACCGGATATCCAAAATACTATTGCTGCAAACACTGTACAACTGATAATTTTCCCAAACTCCATTTACATTCTCCTTATCAAAATCAGAGTGTTGGGCTTTACAGCCCAATCCAGACTGGTTTGATTATACGTGTTTGAGCTGTAAAGCCCAACACTCGGTCAGAGTTGTGCAATCAAAGCTCAAGAAATTATAAAAACAAAAAGACTTTTTATTGACTTGTTTACGCAATAATTGTACCATGCCTGAGTCTTATTGGATCAAGTAAGCTTTTTGTTGATCAAAAATAGTTATATGGAGTAGTACATAATGCCCAAGTTTATCCATGCTGAGCAGAAGATCGTTCGAGTGGGTCTTGATTATCGACAATTCTGCGCCCTTACCACTGACTTTGCTCTATCCTTAAATTTTTCTTCTGAAAATGATGCTATTGAGTATTTAAATTCATTTCCGTGTTTACAGGACTGGTTGCATGGTAAAAATATTCTCACTACTGATGGTTTGATAGAAAACATTACTATCCCCGGATTACTTTACTACTTCGAAAAGATTCTCGATAAACGTTTTCCCAGACTTAGCTGTCTGTTATGGAATGGAAATACGCTATTAAATGTATTGTATGCGCACGATAATGTTCAAGCGCTTTCAATGGAGCCAGCCAATCCAACCTCAATACAGCTTTTCTTTAGAGTCAATGAGACACGAACTCTCCTCTGGCAAGGTACTCCTGCACTGCAAAAATGGTTTTATTTTGATCAGATAAAGTCATCATGGGTAGTGAGAAGAATCAATAACGTTGAACAGGCACTATATAATATTTTTAATCATATTATCTTTAAGGAAAACCTTTCTCCCCGATTCTGGGATATTCCCCTGATTAATGATGTATTAAGCGGCTACCCCATTCCAACTATTATCAATAGCCCTAATCGGTATAAACTTACCAAAGAGCAAAATTCAGGAATGCTTTTTTGTGCTTTGAGAGAAGGATATTCAGAATTTCTTTGGTATTTATGGCGGAATAATCCAGAACTTCAAGCTGAGTTTAGCGATCAATTTCTCAGTTTTCATGACTGCAGGGATATAGAACACTATAAGGGCAAACTTATAAGTATAACGCAAATTTTTATGCTTGCGCTTGTGAATAATTTCCAACCATTAGCGGAAATAATCTGGAATCAATTCTTTCTCTATTTTCTAGGTAAACCTCACCTTAACTGTACTATTCCGTATGATTATCAATTGCAGATTTTTGCGCTGTCTGCCACCAGAAATGAATTAGAATTTACCCTTCAACTATGGCCTTATCACGCCGATTTGTGTCTTAAACACTATCAGGATAAACCGGATTTATACGGCACAATCAGCACTGTCTTTCTGACGCTTCTTGGTTGTTTCCCACATGAACATACCTCATTGCATGCAAAACTTAATAACATATTGCACGATATATGGACAAGCAATAAGCTATGGTTAATAAATGGCATAAACAGCTTGCCGGCTCCAACCCTTAAGATTGTGCTTGATCAATTGATGGCTCATCAGATGTGCCTGAAATTTACTAAAGAGATTATCATGCAAATTACAAAAATAACTCCCCTTGAATATATTCGCGCAAAATACAAGGGAGAGACATGGATAGAAGACCGGATTAAAGAATTGAGAAAAGTTTCTTGTCTGAATGGTTTGTTTACTCCAAAAGCGATCCCACCATCAGTAGCGGCGCCTGCTGACGGTTTATCTACTGCAGAGTACGAACGTTTAAACCAGATGTTGTATGATAATACGCCTTCTGGCCACCTTTAATCAGATTTAGAGTAAAATACGATGCCCCAATTTATTTTTCCCGAGCAAAACAGTATCACAATTCCCATGACCGCTGAAGGTTTTGGGACTATTAAAAACGCTTTTTACAAATTACTCCAATCGCAGCCAGAAAAAGGGGTTCTCCGATGTTATGAATCACATAAGTTTTTATCTTATTGGCTGCAAGGGTATACCATTATTACTAGCGATCAAAGCGAACAAAAAATTTCAATCCAGGACTTAATTTATGCTTTTGAATTAGCATTGAAGAGACGCTTTACAATTTTTATCTGCCAACTATGGGATAATAACAGCCTTTTGCAAATCTTATATAATTATAACCGCTTGAACAAATTTCAGCGCGAAGGCAGCGGATTCATTACTCCACAAATTTTATCCGATTTTTTTACTGGCAAAACGCACGACCGAAAAACATCCACTCCACTGCTCTGGTATAAAACAGCAGCAGCATGGGAACTCAAAATATCAGCGAGTTCCGACTTTAAATCCATATTAAGTACTATTATCAATTATCTTCTAACCTCAGGAAAAGCGGAGCCCAGGCTTTGGAATATACCGTTGCTGAATGATCTTCTTTACGGTTATACGATACCATTATCCGCGTCAATGGGCTATGAACTTTCCTTGGATGAAATACGTTCGATTTTTTTTGACGCTTTGCAATCAGGACATACTGACCGTTGCACCTATTTATGGGAAAATAATCCCAAGCTGCGAAATACTATCCTGGCAGAATTGTTCAATTTGCCAAGTCCTGCAAACATGCTGCAATATCTGGCGGCCCTGACCAGAATAACAAGAACCTTTATCCAGGCCTTCAACTGCCAATTTCACGTGTTAGGACTACCATTGTGGGAGAGCTATTACACTTATTTTCTGGGTTATCCATTGGAAAATCCCCATTCAAGTTTGCCCAAAATTACTATTACTCCCGCCTTGCAACTGGAGATTTTTCAGTCATTTATCCAACAAAATAATTTCGACCGGACTATTGATCTTTGGCAATACCAGGAAAAATTATTCATAGAAAAATATTGGGACATGGATCAGCTAACCGCCCCAATCACAAACTGTTTCATAGCGCTTCTTCAAGCGCTGCCAGAAAGAGAAAACCCATACTTTTCGGCAATCGCCACAATGCTGGAAACAATCTGGCAATATCAGGAAAAATCACTGGAAACAGGGCTCAATAATTTAAATACTGTAGAGCTTAGGCCCGTCCTGAATAAACTGATATCCCATACGGATTCTCTATCATTTGCCGGCAACCTTATTCAGAAAATTTCAAAACCTGTTTCTCTCCGTTATATTGACAGGCTAAAACAACGGGAGAGACAACAGATCGCATGGGCAGAAATACCGGGAACCTTCAAATTTTTTCTGGAACATAATGAGCAAACCGATGATCCAGGTATGTGGAACTATGAATTTAACCCGTATAATCAACCTCAATAATGTCATACTCGACCATGCCGCCAGGTGTTTGTACGGTCACGGTATCATCAACATTTTTACCGATTAAAGCCCGGCCGATTGGAGAACTGTAAGAAATTTTATTCAGCTTGATATCGGCTTCGTCTTCGCCAACGATTTGGTAACGAATTTCTTTATCGGTTTCAACATGGCAAAGCAATACTGTAGCGCCAAAAACAACCTTGCCGTTATTTGGCAGCTTACTGATGTCAACGATCTGGCAATTGGATAGCTTGCCTTCAAGCTCCTGTATGCGTCCCTCATTAAAACTCTGCTGCTCACGGGCAGCATGGTATTCGGCGTTTTCTTTCAAATCACCGTGGGCGCGGGCAACAGCAATTGCCTCAACAATGCGTGGGCGCTCAACTGTTTTTAACCGTGTTAATTCTGCTTTCAGGGCTTCTGCGCCCTGTACTGTCATTGGATGTTTTTGCATAACGACCTCTAATGTAAATCCTGTAACCGGGTAACTGTTTCCCTATCCTCATACTTCATTGCCAGACACGCAGCTTCAGCGCCTGACAAGGTAGTAGTATAACTAACCTTATGCTGTAATGCATTGCGCCGTATTGCAAATGAATCAGCAATAGCCTGCTTTCCTTCCGTGGTATTGACAATAAAATCAATTTCATTGTTTTTAATAAAATCTACCACATGAGGCCGGCCTTCCGCTACTTTAAAGACCCGGCGGCAATCAAGACCGGCCGCTTGCAGGGCAAGCGCTGTACCGCGGGTGGCTATAATTTCAAATCCCAGCTCAATTAACCGCTTTGCAATTTCCCCGATTTTGGTTTTATCGGCATCCCTTACTGAAACAAATGCACGACGCCGTTTAGTAATATTCGAACCAGCGCCAAGCTGAGCCTTCGCGTAGGCCTGACCAAAACGCCGTGCAATTCCCATAACTTCACCAGTCGATTTCATCTCTGGCCCTAAAATACAATCGACGCCAGCAAATTTAACAAATGGAAACACTGGTAATTTAATGGAGTAAAACGGCGGCATGGGATAATGCTGACTTAATCCCTGTTGCTTAAGCGTTTGGCCGATTTTACAGCGTGCGGCGATTTTCGCAAGCGGAATACCGGTTGCTTTGGAGACAAAAGGTACCGTACGTGAAGCGCGCGGGTTCACTTCCAGAACATAAATATCATCCGCCTGGATTGCAAACTGGGCATTAATTAATCCAACCACACCTAATTTTAATGCCATCTGGCGTACCTGTTCGATCAAATCCTGTTGCACCACTACGCTTAAACTGAATGGCGGCAAAGTACAGGCTGAATCACCAGAATGAACGCCAGCCTGTTCAATATGTTCCATAATGGCGCCAATCATAACGTCCTGGCCATCACAAACGGCATCAATATCGACCTCTATCGCATCATCCAGGAATTTATCAAGCAATACCGGCGAATCGTTTGACACGGCAACTGCGTTGGCAAGGTAGTGGCGTAAGTCCTCTTCATGATATACCACTTCCATCGCGCGTCCGCCCAGTACATACGAGGGCCGAACTACCAGGGGATAACCTATCTGTTTGGCCAGCTCTACTGCTTCCTGCTCACTGCGTACGGTGCCATTTGCCGGCTGGTGTAAATCGAGTTCTGTTACCAGTTTTTGAAAGCGCTCGCGGTCTTCTGCCATATCAATTGCATCCGGCGATGTTCCAATAATCGGCACACCATTGGCAGCAAGCGCCTCCGCCAGCTTTAATGGCGTCTGTCCGCCATAGTGGACAATTATCCCCATTGGTTTTTCAACAGCGACAATGGCTAAAACATCTTCCAAAGTTAATGGCTCAAAATATAGTCGGTCTGCGGTATCAAAATCGGTAGAGACTGTTTCAGGGTTACAGTTAACCATAATCGTCTGATAGCCTGCCTCCCTGAGAGCCATTGCAGCATGGACGCAACAATAATCAAATTCAATGCCCTGGCCAATACGGTTTGGCCCGCCGCCCAGAATGATAACCTTTTTACAGTCCGTTTCAGGATTGGCTTCACAGACCGCCTGGTAACATGAATACATATAGGCAGTAGCGCTTGGGAATTCACCGGCACAGGAGTCAATCCGTTTGTAAACCGGGGCTACGCCCAGCTCTAGCCTCTTTTCCCGTACCTGTTCTTCGTTGCAATACAGCATTCGAGCGAGATACTTATCAGCAAAGCCTCGGCGCTTCAGATTATGCAAAGCGGCTTTATCAAGCTCATTAATTGTTTTGCCATAGACTGTTTTTTCAATCTGTACCAACTCTTGGATCTGCGCCAGAAACCAGGGATCGACTTTGCTTTCCTGATGAACTTCTTCAAGCGATAATTCATGACGAAACGCATCGGCAATATACCACAACCGATCCGGGGTCGGCTCCCGCAAATGGCCGCGCAGAACACTGAGCTCCCCTTTTTTAAACAATGGCTGCAACCCGTAACGGCCAATTTCCAGACCGCGGATAGCCTTTTGCAATGACTCCTGGAAGTTAGCGCCTATCGCCATCACCTCCCCCACTGATTTCATCTGGGTAGTCAAGGTCGTCGAAGTTTGCGGGAATTTATCAAAATTAAAGCGCGGAATTTTAGTAACGACATAATCGATACTGGGTTCAAAAGACGCCGGGGTTTTGCCGCCGGTGATTTCATTAGCAAGCTCGTCAAGGGTATAGCCCACGGCAAGCCGTGCCGCGATCTTGGCAATAGGAAAACCGGTCGCTTTGGATGCCAGAGCAGAACTGCGCGACACCCGCGGATTCATTTCTACCACTAACATGCGGCCGTCTTCCGGACTAATCGCAAATTGGACGTTGGAACCGCCGGTATCTACGCCTACCGCTCTTAATACCTTGATTGCAGCATCACGCATGCGTTGATATTCTTTATCAGTCAGTGTCTGCGCGGGTGCAACCGTGATTGAGTCGCCGGTATGAACCCCCATGGGATCGAAGTTTTCTATGGTGCATACGATAATGCAATTGTCATTTTTATCACGCACCACTTCCATTTCGTACTCTTTCCAGCCGAGTACTGACTCATCGATCAATAATTCGTGAGTTGGCGATAAATCGAGGCCGCGGGCGCAGATTTCTTCAAACTCTTCCCGGTTATAGGCAATCCCGCCGCCGCTGCCGCCCATGGTAAATGAGGGGCGGATAATCGCAGGATAACCAATCTGTGCCTGCACCTGAAACGCTTCTTCCAGACTATGGGCAATGGCTGAGCGCGGCATTTCGAGGCCAATCTTTTGCATCAGTACCCGGAATTTTTCCCGATCTTCTGCCCGGTCAATGGCTTCACGGGTAGCGCCTATCATTTCGACAGAGTATTTTGCAAGCACCCCTTCCCTGACTAAATCAAGCGCACAATTCAGCGCAGTTTGTCCGCCCATAGTCGGCAAGAGAGCATCAGGGCGTTCCTTTTCGATGATGCGCGCAACTTCTTGCCATTGTACAGGTTCAATATAAGTCGCGTCGGCCAGTTCAGGATCGGTCATTATGGTTGCGGGATTGGAGTTTACCAGAATAATGCGATATCCCTCTTCCTTCAGCGCCCGAACCGCCTGGGTGCCTGAATAATCAAATTCACAGGCTTGACCAATAACAATGGGACCTGCGCCAAGAATCAGAATTGATTGTATATCCGTACGTTTAGGCATAATAGCTACAAAAAAGATAAAGTGACCTATTTTACCGGCTTTGGTTTAAACTTTATACCCTTTGAATGGAACAATTTTGTTTTGTTGGGCTTTACAGCCCAACCTACGCTTTTTTTTTATACAACATGTAGGTTGGGCTGTAAAGCCCAACACTCCTTTAATGCGATGTCAGATGATACCAGACCAACCCCAACATCTCATGCAAAGCAATGGTCAAATAAACCAGATTTCGAGAATCAGGCAAATACCTTTTCTCCCAACGCTCATCTTCCCAATACAGGGTAAAATCAGTCGGCGCCGCAATCGGATTTAACCCTTCTGCCCGACAAAGCAGCATCGAGCGCGGCATATGCACTGCCGAAGTAACTAGATAAAACGGTCGATTACCCAGCAACTTTTTTAATTCCAGCGCCTCTGCAGCCGTGTTAATTGATTGCGATTCCAATACCAGCCTGTTTACCGGAACCGCCAATATTTTCGCAACGGTTGCCAGATGCTCAGCTTCTGGAATTTCCTGACCATAACCGCCGCCCGATAGCAACAATCTGGCTTCAGGCAATTGCCGGAAAAGCCGTACCCCTTCAATTAACCGCTTGAGACTCGCGCTATATAACAGCATATTAGCCGGTTTGTTTTCCTGATTTGATTGACCGCCGCTTAGAACAACAACCCATTTAACTGCTGGCTCCGGTGTTACAACTGAAGGATACTGCCCTTCCAGCCAGCTGGTTAATGTCCGGGGCAACCAACTGGTGCTAATCAGCAGAAAAATGAGAAAAACAAACATAAATGCTCTGAAAACAAATCGACTGACTGGTTGCCGATATAAGACCATCAGCAAAATGGCGAATAAAATCAGCGCCAGGAGAAACGGGTTTAATAACGCTTCCAATAAATGGCGCAGAACAAACACTATCTTACTCTCCTCATCAGATATAGCCCCAATAACGCAAATAATATCGTAGGACCCAATGCAGCCAGAACCGGCGGCCATTGAAAAACCTGACTGACCGGCCCAAAAAAGCGGTTGATAATATGGAAACCAAACCCGACTGTTGCGCCCGCCAGAAATTTTGATCCCATGGTTGATGAGCGCAAAGGTCCAAAAATGAAAGGAATGGCAAGCACCATCATGACCACAGTCGTTAACGGCTGAATAATCCGCTGCCAGAAAACCAGTTGATATCCGGTCACCGCCTGATGGTTATTTTTCTGAATCCGTAAATAACGGTTTAACTGGTGCAGGGTCATTTCATCCGGCTCACTGCTGCTGGCGCTCAAAATTGCCGGGTTTACCGATACATCCCACACCATCTCGTTAATCTTGCGGGCCTCTGTATGATCATCGCTAATAATTGTTTCGGCAATGTTATGCGCCAGCCAAGTGTTATTGACTAATTCAATTCGTTCAATTTTACGGGTCAGCTTCATACGATGGTTCTGATCAAATCGAAATTGATACACATTTTCCAACAGGCTGTTCGGCAAAATATTCCCGATTGCAATAAAGTCATTCTGATTGCGCAACCATACTCCGCGGGCGGTGCGTAATGTCTGGCCGCCGCTTAGCGCTTGCATACGATGATCATTAGCGATGCGGGATAAATGCGGAACAACTGTTTCGCCTATCACCGTTACCAGAGTAATCATAATAAAAGCGGCTTTCAGTACTGCCAGCGTGATCTGGCCTATGGACATGCCTGCCGCCCGCATAACAATCAATTCGCGGTGATTGGCCATAATACCTAAACCTATCAGGCAACCTAACAGACTGGCCATGGGGAAAAACAGATAGACCTGATAAGGCATCTGCAGGAAAACATAAATCGCCGCCTGCCAGATGCTATAATCACCACGGCCGATATCATCGAGTTGATTGACAAACAGCATAAATATTTCAAGGCCGGCCAGCATGAGGACAACCAGACCAATGGCAGCAAGTACAGTTTTCGCAATATAGCGTTCAATAAGTTTCATGCAGAGCTATCCCAATTTAACCTGGTTGCGCCAGACAAGATATAAGCCAATCAGCAAAAACACGACATGCAGCCACCACATGCCGAGCCAGACTGGGATTTTACCGGCAACGATCCAGTCACGGGCGATAAACATAAAATTGGCGTAAACAATATATAATAGGATTGCCGGCAGTAATTTGGCGAATTTGCCAGAACGCGGATTGACCCGGCTTAAAGGTACTGCAATCAATGTCAGGGTTAACACCATCAATGGCACCGAAATCCGCCATTGCAATTCAGCGGCCTTGCGCAGGTCCGGATTATTTACTGGTAACAAATCCGATGTTCTGGCGGTACGCATATCGTTTTCAATGACCACCTGCGGATGCGGCAATCGAGCTTTATATTGCTCAAAGGCAACAACCTGATAATTAGCCTGCCCGGGCTGCCCTTCATATTCACTGCCCTTTTGCAGAATCAGATAATCCTCCTGCGTCTCTTTATCAGTCTGGGCAAATGCTTTATCAGCCCACAAAATATTCCACTGCGGCACATTATCTTTGATAACCTGCCGGGCAAGAAAAACATTTTCCGCCTGAGTATGGTTCCGGGTCATCGCCTCGACATAGAATACCTGCCGGCCATTGGATATCTGTTGAAACCGGCCTGGCACTATGGTCTGAATCAAAGTCTGAATACCGGTTGCTTTTAACAATTTTGCCCGCTCAGTGGCGATATGGGGGCTTGCCCAAATCATGATGACAAATACAATGCATGCAACAACGACAGCCATGATATAACTATGTTTCAGCAATTGCGCCGGACCATATCCGCATGCCTGCAATACGGTCATTTCGCTCTCGGCATATAGACGGCCATAAGCAATCAGCAAAGCGACGAAAAATCCTAATGGCAGCAACAAGCCCATCAGATTAGGCATTTCCAGCATCATTAACTTCATGACAATCATCCCGGGTATCTGCCCACTGGCCGCTTTATTCAAGTAACGGACAAACTGATTACTCATAAAAATAAGCATCAGGATCGCCGTTAGCGAAGCCAGGGTAATAAATATCTCTTTTGCCAGATATCGGAAAATCAGCACGTTTTGTCTCAATATAGTTATTATCAGGAAGCAATCTTCCAAAATTCCCTCTCCCGCTGGCGGGAGAGGGTTAGGGAGAGGGTGGTTTAAATAAATACCCACTTCCGCGCACAGAGCACTTTCATTAGATAGCAAGGCTCATCAAATTTCGGTAAACTATCAGTTTTTACAGTGGATAGGAAGCAAAAATGAATTATGGATTGGTTGATTCCCTGGTTAACAGCAAAGATGCCTGTCTGGTAATCGGTGTGTTTAAAGACAGCGGCATAGAAAACTTCAAGGGTCTTGGCGATCAACAAATTCTGGCCGGTTTAGCCAGCCGGTTGCATGATGCCGGCGACATGGCCTGGCAATGTGAGACTAATGGCCGTAGCCTGTTAGTAATTCATTGCGGCGACAAAGCCGATTTTAATGCCGCATCATTGCGCAAAAGGATCAGCGATATAACAACTGCCCTGCTGAAACAAAACATTGAATCAGCAACAATAAGCCTGCCGCAGATTAACGGGCATGATGCTAACTGGCAGTTGCTGCAGATGGTTCTGCAAATTGATAATCACTGCTTCCAGTTTCTCGATTTTAAAACAGTAAATAAAAAACAACACAAACTCAGTACCATCAATTTTTCTTTATCGGATGCCGAGGCCCAAACCCTTGATATCGCATCAGCAATTACAACCGGGATCAGACTCGCCAAAACCCTCGCGGAAACACCGGCAAACCATTGTACGCCAACGCACCTTGCGACCCAGGCGAAACAATTGGGTAAGCAGCATAAAAAAATGAAAATCAAGGTTCTTGACGCCGATGATATGCGTAAACTTGGCATGGGCGCTTTCCTGGCTGTAGCGCAGGGCAGTGTAGAGCCGCCTTGTCTGGTGGAGCTTAATTATCAAGGCGGAAAAAGTGATGCCGCCCCGGTTGTGTTGGTCGGTAAAGGTATCACCTTTGATTCAGGCGGCCTGTCGCTGAAACCGGCAAATGCCATGGATGAAATGAAATATGATATGTCCGGTGCGGCAAGCGTTATCGGTACATTGCAGGCTTGTGCGCTATTAAATTTACCCATTAATGTGGTTGGGCTTATTGCCTGTGCCGAAAATATGCCAAGCGGGCATGCAGTAAAACCCGGCGATGTGGTGACCAGCATGTCTGGCCAGACTATTGAAATATTAAATACGGATGCTGAAGGCCGTCTGGTATTAGCTGATACCCTGACCTATGCCGAACGGTTCAAGCCCCGGTTTGTGATTGATGTCGCCACCTTGACTGGCGCGATGGTTGTTGCACTGGGTGCAGTAACAACGGGCTTTATGACTAATGATGAGTCTTTAGCCGAACAAATTATAGCCGCTTCACGCGACATAGATGATAAATGCTGGCGCATGCCGCTTGATGAGGCATATCAGGACGCTTTGGACAGCCCGATTGCCGATATGATTAACGCCGGCTTTGATCGCAGCGCCGGCAGCATCACTGCAGCCTGTTTCCTGTCGCGGTTTACCAAAAAATATCGCTGGGCGCATATGGATATTGCAGGCACCGCCTGGGTTTCCGGAAAAAAACGCCACGCAACCGGCCGCCCTGTTCCTGTACTTATTCAGATTTTACGCCATGTCGCAAATTCGCATTGATTTTTACCTGTTAAGCGAAAGCGGGTCTAACGCTCGCTGGCTGCTCGCCTGTCGATTATTGGAAAAAGCGTATCTGCGCGGGCATAGGGTGTTTGTTTTTTGTAATAATAAAGAACAGGCAGAATTACTGGATGAACTGCTCTGGACATTCCGCGAAGACAGCTTCATCCCTCACAACCTGCAAGGCGAAGGCCCAGAGCCGCCGCCGCCAATACAAATCGGCTACCAGGGCGAACCACGCGGTTTTAATGATATTCTGCTAAACCTGTCTGATACCATCCCGGATTTTTTCAAACGCTTTAAGCGGGTTATGGAAATCGTCGGCAATGATGATGATGCCAAAGCGATTAGCCGCACTCATTATCGAGAATATAAAAACCAGCAATGTGATTTACATACCCACAATATGTAGGTTGGGTCGTTTGACCCATGGCCGTCAAGCAAAGCTCCGATTCCTACGTGCCGCGGCTTGTCCGCGGCATCCATTGGATACTAAATCACGCACTCTGTATCATGGATACCGCGGACAAGCCGCGGTACGTAGGAAAAATTAGAATTGTAAATGTAAAAGCTTGACTGCGATGGGCCAAACAGCTCAACCTACGGTTTTACTTTAATTGCGCTTACCGGGATAAATGTCTCCACACCCTGACTGGTTTGCTGTTGTGCGCCCTTCCAGGCGTGGCCGTAGACTACTTCATAGGTTAAAGGGTATTTCCCGGATTCAGTCCGGTATTGCTCATAATTTGCCTTGAACGTTGTCCATGCCTGTTTACCGGTGAGACCGGTACAGCGTTGCGGGTTAATGTTACGCACGCCCTGCTGTTTCAGATTGTTAACAATGTGTTGCGGTGAAGGATAATGAACCGTCAGATGCTCCATATCTACGACAGGATCACCAAAGCGTTCTGCCATCAGAAAATCGCCGATATCATGCATATCAGCAAACTGATTGGTATGGCTGTACTGATGCACCCCTTGCCATGCCTGCCTTAACTCTTTGAAAGTATCCGGCCCAAGGGTGGAAAACATCAGGCAACCATCGGTATTCATTACGCGATTAAGCTCTCTAAATAAATCCCCTAGCGAATCTGCCCAGTGAATTACCTGATTGGCAAAGACCAAATCAAACACACCGTTGGCAAATGGCAATGTCATCATATTGCCATTCACCAACGGCCATTTTCGCCATAAACGTTGTTTTTTTGCCGCTTTGGCCAGCATGGCAAACGCCAAATCAACGGCAATAATCTGTGCGTCAGGATAACGCTTTTTCAGTTGATGGGAAAAATAACCAGGGCCGCAGCCGAGATCCAGAATATAACGCGGGTTAATTTTGAGATAATCCAGACGTTCAAACATCCGCAGTCCAATTTCATGCTGCACCTTGGCAGCCTGTTCATAATCGGCGGCATGTTGATTAAAAGCATTGCAAATTTCCTGCTGTCGATTCATCATCTTCTGGGACATAACATGGAGATCCAACTATCGTGCAATTAAAAATAACCAGTATACCACACTGGCTGCGAATACCAGCAATCTGTGTGCTTTGCAATCATTACTATCACGGCGATTTTGCAGTCTGTTCCCCCTGCTATCAGTTATTTGGCAAAATTACCAATCCCTGCATCATTTGCAGCATGCCGCTGGCAAGCGGCCAATCGTTGCAGTGCGGCAATTGCATCAGGCAAAAACCTGCCTTTGACAGGATTTATACTAACTATTTGTTTGAAGACCCCTTGCGCACCCTGGTACATTGGTACAAATACCAGCAATCCTTATTTTTACGCTCACTGCTGATCCAGCTCATGCTCGATGCGCTGCCTGTCGGGATTTATCAGCCTGATTGCCTGTTGCCGGTTCCCATGCACCCAGAAAGGCTACGGCAAAGAGGATTTAATCACACCGTGGAACTGGCGCGGTTGCTAGCCAGAAAACTGAAAATAAAATTTGATTTGGCCTTGTGCGAAAAAACAGTAAATACAGCAGCCCAGGTCGAGCTAAGCGGCGAGCAGCGAAAAAACAATCTCAAGCGAGCATTTAAGGTAAGAGTCAATGATTACCGTCATGTAACCATTATTGATGATTTAATTACAACGGGCAGTACTGCTAACGAATTAGCGGCAGCGTTAAAACAATCGGGTATTGAGCGAGTGGATGTCTGGTGCCTGGCACGCACCGGCTTATAAAAAAAGAGCCGCGTTTCCGCGGCTCAGTTAGAGATAACTCGGTTATTACCCGCCATCACCACCACCAGCAGCTGCTGCACGGCAACTGGCAGGTACATATTTGGTTGGAGTACCAGAACAACCCCAGATAACATCCCCATTAGCTCTGAGCTCAGGGGTTAATGTTATCACCGTACCCCCTGCCGGTTCTGTGCAAGTGACTGTGATAATACCATTTTCAATTGTTATACTCTGAACATTAGGTGTTCCACCAGCTGGGAAAGTATAACCAGCTTCTTCCGCAGTAGCCGGCAGTCTATTATTGGCAATTGCCGTTTCAGACACTGCCAGTTTTGCTGCAGCAGCCATATTCAACCCTTCAGTCACACGGGCACGAATGGTATAATCCTGATAAGCAGGAATTGCGATTGCTGCCAGAATACCAACGATTGCCACTACAATCATCAGCTCGATCAGCGTAAAACCTTTCTGTTTCATGGTTTGCTCCTTGATGAAAACGTTTCGCACACAGGATATCAATGCAAGTTGGATGCCAATATAGTTAGAGTAGGTTGAGCTGTAAAGCCTATAGCCGTCAGGTTAAAGAATTAAATTTCCAAATTCACCGTATCGTTCGGGCTGAGGAAGCGCTTCAGCGCTGTCTCGAAGCCTTAGCACAGTGCCAAGCCTTCGAGACAAATGCTTCGCATTTTCCTCAGGCCGAACGGGTATGGGTTGGGAATGTTGGGTCAAACGACCCAACCTACGTTCTTGCACTGACAAAAAAAGTCACATTTTGACATAAAATGAAATTTTCACTACCATAAATTATTTGTACAAGGCATAGCAAAATGAACCGAGAGCAATATTTAACCGGATTATTACAACGGACATTTAACCCGATTTTTCTCGAAGTGATTAACGAATCATCCCTTCATCATGTCCCGGAGAATTCAGAAACGCATTTTAAAGTTACTGTAGTCAGTAATTCTTTTCAGGCTAAATCACGCATTGAACGCCATCGGGAACTGAATAAATTACTGGCTGACCAGTTTGATCTCGGCTTGCATGCCTTAAGCCTGCATTTATACACACCCGAAGAATGGGAAAAAGCGGGTGGAAAAACCGGCCAATCCCCTGTCTGCAAAGGCGGTTACCGCCACGGTTGATATTTTTACCCCGGTGCCGCGTTTGCAGGGCTTTGTTGAATAAATCATTGGGGAAAGTCTGATTGTATGTAAAATAATCAAACCGACCATTTGTCATCCCCGCGAAGGCGGGGATCCATCCATCAAACAAAGTTAGGAGCTAACTTGAGACATGGATTCCCGCCTTCGCGGGAATGACAGTACTATTTATTCAACAAAGCCCGTTTGCAGCGGGTTGTTCTGAGCCATTCCAGAAATCATCCAGCATATTACCCACAGCCAACACGCTATCTGCCAGATGCTGTCCATTGGGTATATTGCTAAAGTGCAGACTGCAATTGACTATGCTAACGCCAAGATTCATGTTACTTAACGCATACATCCCAATTTTTGAGAATGAGGCGCGCTCGTTTTGGGCGAGAATACTCACAAGAGGCATAAGGAAACGCATTAACAATTCGGCATTGGTAAAATCAGGTTTCTTAATGAATTGATCAATGGCGATTGCCAAAGCAATCCAGTTGCCTAATTGCAAAGCCAGACTGATTTTATTGGCGCGCGGGAAAAAAAAATTATTTCTAGGCATACAGCTCTCCCTGTTATTTGCGCTCCTTTATAAAAAAATCTGTATTAAAATACAAGAGCACAGGGATTGTTTTCCCGCGAAACCAATTATTAAATTCGACCTATTAACATCAAAATAATCAAAATAAGCAGTATTGTTCCAATCAATCCGCTAGGTCCATATCCCCAATCTTTACTATAATTCCATCGAGGAAGACCGCCAACCAGCAACAATACCAACAGAATTATAAGTACGGTGCTTAACATGATTGCTCCTTGCATGTTGCTGGATTGCTTTTACAAGCAATCCAGACACAATAATAATCCTATCAATTAATTTGATAAAATCGGGTTATTGAATCAGTCACAGTCCGGTCTGCAAAGTCAGGCCAATTTTCTTTATTGAAGCCTGGAGCATTTTTTAACCGCTCCTCTGTGACGCCATTCAGAATATAGCAGTTATCGGTTGGATTGTAAGACAGCGATTGCCAGGGCACCGCAAAGAATTTATTGCCGAACCCGAGAATCCCGCCAAAATCCAATACCAGATAATTGACTTTACCAGACATTTTATCAAGGACTACTTCATTGATTTCGCCCAGATCTTCGCCAGCAGGATTAGTTACTTTTACCCCGGTAACTTCGCTGGCTTTGACGATAGTATGATTTTCCATTTTTCATTCCTCCATGAATTACTGAATATGCTGTGATTAGTCATCAACTTCACAAGTAATTTTTGTGCAATCACGGCAATTTTTTGCAGCCATATCAAAGCTGGAAGAAGCGGTACCGCGAGCATTCGCCATTTGGTCATCAGCGGCTTTATCAGACGCGACTTCACTGCTGCTGGCATTGGTGGTGCAGGTCCAGTTTTTGCTCATATCAGTTGTTGACGCCGCAAACACTGCAGATGAACCCAGTACACACATTGCAAGTACTAATTTTTTCATTTTGTCACTCCTTGTGTTGAAATTTCACTCCTGAATAACTGAAAATAATTTAACTATTTTCATAAAAAACAACGAAAAATTAAAAAAATACAAACTCATATTTCTCTGATTAATTACAACTATATTTAATGATAGTAGAATACGAAAATTATTCAAATCGATAATGAAAAAAATTACATATTAAATTTCATAAAAAACAATTCAAATAAATACAAATAATTACCGTATAATGAGAATCTGTAGGATACTGTCATTCCCGCAAAGGCGGGAATCCATTTTTCATGTTAGCTCCTTACCTTGTTTGATAGATGGATCCCCGCTTTCGCGGGGATGACAAATTTCTTAACTTAATAGCAATGGAAATACAAACTAACGATACTGTCATTCCCGCGAAGGCGGGAATCCATTTTTCAAGTTAGCTCCTTACCTTGTTTGATAGATGGATCCCTGCCTTCGCGGGGATGACAAATTTCTTAACTTAATAGCAATGGAAATACAAACTAACGATACTGTCATTCCCGCGAAGGCGAAGGGAATCCATTTTTCATGTTAGCTCCTTACCTTGTTTGATAGATGGATCCCTGCCTTCGCGGGGATGACAAATTTCTTAACTTAATGGCAGTGGAATACAAACTAACGATACTGTCATTCCCGCGAAGGCGGAATCCATTTTTCAAGTTAGCTCCTTACCCTATTTGATAGATGGATCCCCGCCTTCGCGGGGATGACAAATTTCTTAACTTAATGGCAGTGGAAATACAAACTAACGATACTGTCATTCCCGCGAAGGCGGAATCCATTTTTCATGTTAACTCCTTACCTTGTTTGATAAATGGATCCCCGCCTTCGCGGGGATGACAAATTTCTTAACTTAATGGCAGTGGAATACAAACTAACGATACTGTCATTCCCGCGAAGGCGGGAATCCATTTTTCAAGTTAGCTCCTTACCTTGTTTGATAGATAGATCCCCGTCTTCGCGGGGATGACAAATTTCTTAACTTAATGGCAGTGGAAATACAAATTAACGATACTGTCATTCCCGCGAAGGCGGGAATCATTTTTCAAGTTAGCTCCTTACCTTGTTTGATAGATAGATCCCCGTCTTCGCGGGGATGATAAATTTCTTAACTTAATGGCAGTGGAAATACAAATTAACGATACTGTCATTCCCGCGAAGGCGGGAATCCATTTCTCAAGTTAGCTCCTTCCCTTGTTTGATGGATGGATCCCCGCCTTCGCGGGGATGACAAATTTCTTAACTTAATGGCAGTGGAATACAAACTAACGATACTGTCATTCCCGCGAAGGCGGGAATCCATTTTTCAAGTTAGCTCCTTACCTTGTTTGATAGATAGATCCCCGCCTTCGCGGGGATGACAAATTTCTTAACTTAATGGCAGTGGAATACAAACTAACGATACTGTCATTCCCGCGAAGGCGGGAATCCATTTCTCAAGTTAGCTCCTTACCTTGTTTGATGGATGGATCCCCTCCGCGGGGATGACAATTTTCTTTACTGAACCGAAAAACCTGAATTTATCTTCCTAAACATTGCAGCCGCTTTTCTACTCACTTATAATGTTAACCTTTTTGTCAAACAGAGCGGGAATTGCCATGAAAGCATTGTCTACGGAAAAAATATCGGTGTTGGCACTGATTTTATTGATCACTGGCGCCATTGATAGCATCCGTAATCTGCCTGGCACTGCCCTGTTTGGTTCATCGCTGATCTTCTTTTTTACTGTCTCGGCGCTGATTTTTTTAATTCCCATTGCTTTGGTTGCGGCAGAGCTCTCGGCTGCGTGGTCAGAGGAAGAAGGCGGGGTA
This sequence comes from Legionella dresdenensis, assembly GCF_042649825.1. Classification (NCBI taxonomy): domain Bacteria; kingdom Pseudomonadati; phylum Pseudomonadota; class Gammaproteobacteria; order Legionellales; family Legionellaceae; genus Legionella; species Legionella dresdenensis. The sequence goes on from NZ_JBHSAB010000024.1 coordinate 73,512, forward strand.
TATACCTGGGTAAAAAACGCTTTTGGCGAAAATATGGCCTTTTTTACCATTTGGCTGCAGTGGATTAACACGCTGGTCTGGTATCCTTCTATCCTGTCCTTTATTGCAGGAACAATGGCCTATTTGATTAATCCGGAACTGGCTCAGAATAAGCTCTATCTAATCAGCGTGATTCTGGTTGTATTCTGGTCGTTAACGCTGCTCGGGCTATCAGGGCTCAGGGCATCAGCTACGTTTGCCAGTTTCTGTGCAATTTTTGGAATGATTCTGCCTATGGGGTTTATTATAGCCCTGGCGGTAATCTGGTTATTTCAAGGCAACCCGATTGCTATTGATTTAAGCCCATCTCATTTACTGCCTCACTGGCAAGACCATAATGCCTGGATGTCCTCTTTGACTGCAATCATGACTTCATTTTTAGGAATGGAGCTTGCGGCCGTTCATGTTCGAAACGTCAAGCAACCACAACGCAATTTCCCACGCGCCATGTTTTTCTCGGTATTGCTGATCCTGGGCACGATGATTTTTGGCTCGCTGGCAATCGCTTTTGTCTTGCCCCAGAATCAAATCAGCCTGGTAGATGGGGTTATGCAGGCATTTAACAATTTTTTCAGCGCCTATCACCTGACGGCGTTAATGCCGGTTACGGTAATTTTACTTCTGATTGGCAGCCTCGGCAGTATGGTTAACTGGATCATTTCCCCCGCTAAAGGACTGCTGCTGGCAGCTGACAATGGCTTTTTACCGCACTGGTTATACAAAAAGAACAACCATGGCGTCGCCTCTCGTATTTTAATACTCCAGGCAGTTATCGTGACTTTGTTATGCGGCTGCTTTCTGCTCTTACCCAGCATTAATGCGATTTACTGGCTGTTTACCGATTTGAGCACCGAATTATATCTGATGATGTATGTGCTTATGTTCATTGCGGCCTGGCGGATTAAGAGCAAATTTGCCGATATGCCCAGGCCCTTTAAAGTACCAGGCGGTAAATTCGGTTATTATCTGACTTGCACCCTTGGCCTCATCGGTTGCGCAGTCACCCTGATTGCCGGTTTTATGCCTCCTGAAAATAGTATGGACGTTGGCGGCGCTAATCATTTTCGGGTTATTTTTTCGATTGGTATCGTATTAATGCTATTACCTGCGTTTTTGCTTTACCTTCGGAAGAAGAAGCAGGTTGGGTAGTTTTAAACCAACCTGCAATAATTGTATTAAACCCTTGATATTCGTGGTCAATTAATACTCTCTTAAGCTTCTTATGATATAGTGCCAACCAAGTTTTTTCTCAGGATGCCCATATGTTGAACCAAAACTCTAATCCATGGCAAACATTGATTGATAAAGCAAAAGATGTTGTCAAAACACTGCGCGAAGCCGGCGCAGAAGAGCTGGCGAGAGAAATAGAAATCCTGATTATTGAAACCTGTGAAACTAAAAAATTAACATCAACTGAATCAATAAAAAAATACCAGGAGCACTATGAGCTGATATTAAGGGAGCTTCCTGAGAAACTGAGGCAATTTTATATAACAACTCAGATGAATGCCGCCCTGCTTCCTCAAAACGAGTTAATCAATTCAGTACTGGAAATGCAAAAACAAATACTCCTTTCCAGACTGACTCTAATTCGCAGCACATTAGAAAAACTTAAGAAAAATTTTCCAATTTCGCAAACTGCAGCACATGTTGAATTAAAATGCGAAAACTTTAAGCAAGTCATTAATAATGTCAGTGATCTGTTTAGAGTAACAAAAGAAATGGATAAATTTGAAAAGAATTTTATAAATTCCGCGCTAAAATTATTAGCTCCCTGCTTCGCTGATCAAAAACCATGGGATTCTCATCAGATTAAACTTAAACAAACCTTGGCACACCCCGCTATCGCTGATGTTATAAAATATATTGAAGAATTTGAATCTCAAAAGAGCGATTTTGTGGCCGCTTTACAGCAAAAGCATATTCCTCTTTTAGAGGAACTGCAGAAAGTTAAATCAAGCTTTGATCTAATCATCCCCGCGACAATACCAGAACAAGCCAAACCTGAAAGAGAATTTAATGACGCCCGGCAAAAGCTGGCAGATACCCTGTCATCTGAACCAAGGCCGCAATTATTACAACCACTGGAAGCAGCAGCTATTCAGTTCTTATACCAATTGGTTCTTGCCCGTCTAAAAGACAATCCGCTATTTACTGGCGAATACAATTTCCTCGAAAATCGCTCAATGCTCACCGGTAGTGATTTATTCGATGTCATAAAAAAGGCTTTAATCCGTGTTGAATCGATTATTAGTAATCAAAATCAAGAATATAGAGCTCGTTATAGCAAAAAACTAAATAGCTCATCAGGAAAGAAAAACCGGGATGCTATCATCACATTACTGAAGGAAATTGACGACAATCCTCAAAAGCCTGTTTCGGCCGCAAGAATTGCTGAATTAGATGAAAAATTGAATAACTCTATAGTTGAAGCGAAAAAAAGAACAGCCACTGTTAAAAAAATTGCAGAAATTTCAGGGCCAAAACCTTCTGAAACCAGCATTAATTGGGATGCCATGCCAGATCTGGCGCAATTTCAAACTGAAAGCCCGTTTGATTCAAACCTTGGCCATATCCGTCAATTAGTCGATCTTAATAGAGAATATCAGAAAATCGATCAAAAAATTATTCAGACGATCGTTCCAGATAGAAACCAGGGCAATAGGCTTTTTGGCCTCTCAAGCTCCTTCAGTGGATTACCTGGAATTAAAGAGTTGCTTTCCGGGATTAACCGTACTCAATCAGAGCCGCACAGTTTAACCGATTTGCCAGCGCTATCTTCCGATGCGGAAAGAGATGACATCCAGGCGTTAAGACATGAGCGCGCGATAATTGCACAAAGAATCACAGCCATCCAAAATGCGGTGAATCAACCAGCCAGCGAGCTCCAGGCACAACTCGCTAACGCACAAAAAAAGCTTGAAGAAGCGATAATGTCTTTCAGAAGAAAAATTGGGTCAACCCGTTGTCGTGTTAATACTGCAAATGACGATAGAGATGCCGCTTATCTGAATGCATTAATTATTACATTAGTCAATCGCTTTGCGGAGGCTAGAACGCAAGGATTTTTTAATCCTGAAAATGAATGCCTCAGACTGTTTTTTTGGCAATTGAAACTTCACCTGCCCACTGACGCAATCCAGGAGAACAAATCTGAATCGTGGATTCTGGAAACCGCTGTAAAGGCAGCAACACTGTATCGGACAACTCATGGTGCTTTCCTGACTGCCGAGCAAATAGCACAGCAAAATCAGGCTGACGCTTATGAAAAAAAATTAATGATGGAGTCATTGCATAAATTACTCACTGATTTTCCAATTGATTTTTATATCCTCAAAAATCAGGAAATTGCTGACCATGATAGTGTCATTGAAGTTTTCAATAATTTAAAGAAAACACTGCAAGGTTTTACTGCCAGAAACAACACATTAATTCTGCAATTAGATAATACCGGCATCAAAACTACCGGCGTGCTTAACGAATGCAAAGAAACGATTAATCGCAGAAAAGAGCAATTAAAAGCCCTTTTGAAAAAATACAACACAGACCGAGCTGAATTACTTGAGAGCAATGCCAACAATAGATATGAAGCCATCGAGAAACTGCAGCAAAAAGTTATGGCAGAAATCAAAAATTTAGCTAAAACTCAAGATATTGAAGCTGATATCAGTTCGTATGAACAGTTGTATCTGACTGAAAAGAAAAAAATGCAGGCGGTGCTGAAAGCAAAAATTCGACTGGCTGAAGAGGCACTCGCAGCTCGCAATCATTTTCAAGACAAGCAAAATAATGCTCCCGGCGTATCCCCCCTTGCGCAAAAGCCTCTTATAGATATTAAGCAGACGCTTAATAAACATATCTGCGCTGCAAATAACATCCTGACATCCACAGAACCGTTATCCAGTATTAAAGAATCGTGCGACATGTTTATCCAGGATCTAAACAGTCAGGTTAAGAAAGTGAAGGAATTTCTGGTAACCGCACTCAATATTGATAACAATATACTAAAACCGTTTCAGGATAAATCCACAGTTTATACTGATGAAAATCGTTATAAGCAGCCATTAATCACCCAGCTGGCTCAATCGCAGAAAACGTTAAAAGGTCTGCAGGATCAATTGCAAATGTTTAATCATATGCAAAAACCGGAACACTGGAATTCCTGGATCGATATAGTTGTAAACAAGCACCTGGAACTGGATACTTGCCGGCAAGAGCTCAGAAAAATCGATGAACTGGCCGGTATCGAACAGGTACGAATAATTCGTTCAAAATATCAACCTTATCTTATCTCTCTGACGCTTAAAAATAAATTAGTCAATGAATATGTCCGTATTCTCAAAAAATATAAACCAGAGGATACAATTAAACTCCCTAACCTTGGCCTCGATATCAGGATTCAATATTTGAACGATTTTGAGTCTAAGCCGGGGCTAGATAAGACCTTAAATAAAATAGATCCGCGTTTACTCAAGCTTGCGCAGGCGTGTCAGGAATTAAATCGCTTAAACCGCAACTTTATGGGATATGAGCCTAACGTACCGGCAATAACTCAGCAAGGCTATTTAACGACACTGATTGAAACCGTTAACCGCCATATTCATAACGATAAAATGGAACACTGGTCTGAAGGAGAAATTGGCCGCCGTCCTGGCTGGTTACAATCGTTGCGGCTGCTTATAAAACCCATACAGCAGGTATCGCATACTTATGCCAGAGCCCGCCAAATCTTTTTCCCGACTATTGGAGCATGTAAAACCGAGGCAATGCTGGTTAAGGAAGGCAACAAGTGTTATGAGGCGTTAAAACAGCACTTGCCAGAGCTAGCAGATCATTCGGCTCCGCCGGCACCATAAGAGCTTATTTCTGGGAAGAGAAATTTAGTGTTGGGCTTTACAGCCCATGGCCGTCAAGCTAAGCCAGGTACACAGGAAATTAGAATAGTAAATGTACAAAATTCCTTAACTGCCTGCTATGGGTTTTACAGCACATATTCGTTCGGCCTGAGGAAAATGCGGAGCATTTGTCTCGAAGGCGTGGCACTGTACCACAGGCTTCGAGACAGCGCTAAAGCGCTTCCTCAGCCCGAACGATGTGGTGAAATGTAGAAATTTAATTCCTTAACTTGACGGCGATGGGCTTTACAACGCAATCTACGATGGTTTGATCACAAGAACCTTGCTCCAATTAATCCTTGCCATGATGTCATGTATAATTTAAACTGCCTGAGTTATAAAAGCACCACTTGGAGCAATTCATGCCATACAATCAGCATTATTTTTTTGATGATCCTTTACTCCCCGCAGACGATCCCAAATTTTCTCGTTGTGCATTCTATAAAACTGACCTTTCCAGGCTCACAGGACCGACGACATTTAAAAATAGTGATTTTTACGCTCCGGTATTCGATGAAATCAATTTGGCAAAACATACTTTTGAAGATTGTAAATTCCATTACTTGTTACCCGCTACCTTTCTAAACCAATTGAACTCGCTCCCAGCCGAGAAAATCAGAGGTTTTCTCCTGAACAAAAATACTTTTAGTGATGATTTTATTTTTCAAGTTATTCGTGCAAATTGTACTAACATATTGCAAGAAGGGTTTAAATGTGGTTTTTTCACTGCAGATTCCCTGGACACGAAACTAATTGTATATAACCCTGTTCAATTTGCTATTAAATATGGTTGCGCCAGCAGTCTTCCCATTTTATTTCAGCACTGCAGGCCAGAAAAGATTGCAGAATCAGTTGATCGTTTTACCTGGGAACATACATCTGCCATCGGTAATCAAAAAACTTATTTTATTTCAAAATTCCGCGAGGAATTTCATAAATTTCTTACTCAGCGTCAATCTGATAAAAATATTCCCGAAACACTGGTGAAACAATTCGTGTCTCGTGAAGAAGCAACTCTGCCAGTTGTGTACAGCCAACAAGACGTGCCGGAAGCTAATTATGGCAATGGAGAAGCTTTTAAAGCGGATGCCGGTAAAATGCCGCTCGATCTTGCGGAGTATTATAGAAGCGCTGCCTCTTTAGAGCACTTATTTAAACACTATGAATTTACTTTTAAAGAGCCTCGGGAACGTTTAAACAATTTATTAGATATCGCTATTAAAGCAAAAGCATTACAACTGATTATATATTTAGTGCTTCATTCCCAGGCAACTCACAGCATTATTTCCAAAGGTCTAAAATATGTTCTGGCAAATCATCTGTGGACAGAGAGTGTCAATGCATTTTTAAATGAACGCGATTTGCCATCAAATATTGGTACACTTTTACTTATGAGGATAATGTCTGAGCATTCTGATCGCGCGATGGCAGCATTCAAGACATTTTTAACGCATCCCAACTGTACCCGCGACATGATAGTTGCCGGATCAGGTGATTTACTGGTAGATTCAATCCGTTCTGGTTCCTTGCATTATTTTAATGAGTTAATGGCCAGCCGACATGTGTATCCGGAATTATTATCTGCAAAGGTGCCTGACAGGCATTCAGGAACTAACATAAATATTTTACAATATCTTTATCAATCTCAGAGTAATGATCGAAATTTTGATTCTTTAGTAACCAGAATTGTTAAACACCCCAATTTTACTGCAGCAGCCTGCGGATCTCTGGCTGAGTGGGAAGCTCTTTTTCCGAAGACTTTTCCGGGTAGTAAAATGGAACAAATTATAATCCAACATTCGTTCCGCCCGAAGTATGCCACTTTTTTCAAAGCAAAATCATCGGTTCGGGATGGGGTCATCGCTTTACTGGAAGATTACACTTGTTGGTTTACAAAGTTTCATTGGGGACGTCATCACGTGCAAGAGGTCGAAAAACTACTGCGAGATATTAAACGAAAGCCAGCTATCGATAATGCAGCCCTGCTCGAACAACTTGAAACCTTTATGAATAAGCTCGGAAAATTTAATCAAACAGGTTCGTTAAGCAGACGAATGGCGTATATACAAAATCAATTAAGAAAAGACATTTTCGAAAAGTCAGAACCTGCTTCTGGTATTACTATCTAAGTGCGCCTACACCCTCTCCCGTATCGGGAGAGGGCTGGGGAGAGGGTTAAAATGACCAAATATTAACCATTTTTTGATTAATAGTATATAATTAATACCAGGCCTTGAAAAAGGTTATGTAAATGGAAGTCCAAACGTATAAGGAGATTACCATGACACACCAAAACAGAGACATGCACATTACTACTGAAGTGTTTAAAACTCCTGAAGCAGCTGAAAAAGCGTATCAGGATGCTCTTGATGAGGGCTATTTACCACAGGATATTAATGTGATTATGTCTGAAGATTCAAGAAAAAAATATTATGATTCCGTTCTGGTTAAAGAAGGTTCCAAAGCTTCTGAAGGTTTAGCTATTGGCGGAGCTACCGGCGCTGCAATAGGCGCTACTGCAGCGGCTGTAGCTGCTATCGGCACTAGCCTTGTTATCCCCGGGTTAGGTCTTGTTGTCGCAGGTCCAATAGCTGCCGGTCTTGCTGGAGCAGGCGCTGGAAGCATCACAGGCGGAATGCTCGGCTCGCTTATTGGCTGGGGCGTTTCTGAAGATAAAGCTAAAGTGATTGAATCAGGCATTAAAACTGGTGGAATTGCGCTAGGAGTCAATGAAACACGTCCTAATAGTCATTTATCTGCAAAATGGCAACAATATCGCAATCTGCAATAAGGTATTTTTTATTAAGCACCGTTAAACCTTGATTACGCTCCGCTGCATCAAGGCTACAATTGTACAGTAGCCTTGATGCAGCGCAGCGTAATCAAGGTTTTCTTTTTCACCCTCTCCCCAACCCTATGTGAAGTAGATTATCGATCTCTCCAGTAAGCCCTTTTCTTTTAAAAGCTTTTTGCAAACCCTTAGATGCCAGGGATGGCATCTGGAAGCGTCAGGATGACTTCATGCGTGTTTGCAAAAAGCTTTTAAAGGAAAGGGCTTACCCGCTCTGAACTTACAAGGCATAGGTGCCTAAACACGCGATAGAAACCTTGATTACGCTTCGCTGCATCAAGGCTACTTTCTATTTATTCAACAAAGCCCTCCCGATACGGGAGAGGGGGTAAGGTTGGGCTATCTATGTAAGAATCGGGCGTGTTCCAAATCTTCCAGCGTATTAATATCCTGTTGCGGCGGCGCGCAGGCAATATCTACCCGGATTTTGTACCCTGACCATAAAACCCGTAATTGCTCCAACGCTTCACAATGCTCAATTACACAGGGCGGCAGGTTGACAAATTGCTTAACAAAACCCGCGCGATACGCATACAGACCGATATGACGGAATGAATTACGTATACTGTCAGGTTCATCACGGTGAGCAGGAATGGCGGAGCGTGAAAAATAAAGCGCCTGATTAAACTGATCCCGAACAACTTTAACCACATTGGGATTATGCAACTGCTCAAATTTTTCAATTGGCCAGCATAAGGTAGCAACCGGCGCATCGCTACCGGCAATCATATTGGCAACCTGAGTAATCAGGGCAGGCGCAATGAAAGGCTCGTCGCCCTGAACATTAACTATAATATCGTCATCGCCAAAACCTTTACGGCTTATTACTTCGGCAAGGCGGTCAGTACCTGTTGGATGATCAACTGAAGTCATAATGACTTCTGCACCGAAATTACTGACATGATCGGCTATTTTATCATTATCGGCCGCAATGGTAATCGATGCCGGTTTAGCCTGGACAGCCTGGCGGTAAACGCGCTCAATTACGGATTGGCCAGCAATATCCATCAATAATTTACCCGGCAGACGAGTTGATTGATAACGAGCCGGAATAATAATATGGAACCCGGAACTGTTCACAATTTTTCCTTTTCTTCAAGCGTGAGCAGGCGCCCTTCCTGTTCCAGCATGACTGGAATATCATCTCGAATCGGATAAGCAATTCGATCAAAACGGCAAATCAATTCGTCATCTTTCTTAATCAGTTTGCCCTTGCAGAGTGGGCAAACCAGGATTTCAAGCAAGCGTTTATCCACGCGCTTCCCCTTGTGTTATCTGGTTACGGATATAAACCGGCAATGCGTCACCCGCGCTTACCGGCTGGATTTTACCACCTGATACCAATTGCAGCATATCTGCTGCGTCAGGATAAATGGTTTTTTCAATAATCATACGACCAAGTAAATCAGCAGTAAAAGATTCACGATACAGATTATAATTAACGCCGGCAACTATAATCGGACCCTCACCCGGCACGCTAATCGCATCAGCATTGCTCACCAGCTCCTGTTCCGAATACAGCTGGTGATCAAAACATGCCCAATATAGTTGGTTCATCCGGGCATCAATCATCGCAAGTATAGGATAAGATGCCTCATCCTGTTGTGCGGCGTAAGCAATAGCAGTCAAGGTACTTACCGGATAAAGCGGTAAATCATGAGCATAACCCAAGCCCTTCGCCATGCTGCATGCAATCCGCAATCCGGTAAAACTGCCGGGACCACGGCCAAAAACAATACCATCCAGCTGATTAAGCAGTAAACCGGCATCAGCCAGCAGTTGTTCAACCATAGGCAGCAATAGCTGCGCATGTTGGCGCTGGGCAGGCTGCTCAAGCCGTGTACCCACCCCATTTATAGTCAGGGCTACTGTTGCGCGCTCAGTTGAGCAATCAATCGCTAATAAGTTCATGTTCCAATTCAAGTTCGTTAATAAATTGTAATACCAATTGTTCATCCCGGGTCTTTTTAATCGCCGGCAAACTGGCCAGAATTGTCCGGCCATATTCCCGGCCATACAAACGCGGATCGGCGATCATCAATACCCCACGATCAGCAGTATCCCGGATTAACCGTCCTACTCCCTGTTTTAGCGCCAAAACCGCATTAGGCAATGATATTTCATCAAATGCCGAAATTCCCTGCTCTTTCAAATACGCCATTTTACCCGCCATAACCGGATCACGCGGACTGGCAAACGGTAATTTGTCAATGATAACACAAGATAGCGCCTCACCCTTAACATCAACGCCCTCCCAGAACGTTGCTGTACCGAGCAATACGGCGTTACCGTATTGGCGAAATCGGGCCAGTAAGATAGGTTTTGCCTCTTCCCCTTGAACCAGCAAGGGAAATTTTATCGCAGCCGCTAATTGTTGCGCGACTTGTTTTAAGGCCCGGTGACTGGTGAACAGAAAAAAGGAACGGCCGCCAAAAGCATTAATCACAGGCACCACCCTCTGCAGCAAATTATCATAATAACGACTGTCTTTAGGATCAGGTAAACCGCGGGGAAAATATAATAAGGCTTGTTGCTTGTAGTCAAAAGGGCTTGGCAATAACAGGGTTTTAACCTGCTTTAGCCCCAACGGCTTTAAAAAACATTCAAAGGAATCAGCCATAGTCAAAGTAGCCGAAGTAAAAATATAGGCACAGTCTTTCAGGGCCAGTAAAGCATTGAATGAATCAGATACATTAAACGGCGTAGCGTGTAAAACCAGCGTATGTTTAAAACGCTCCAGCCAAAGGATCATCTTTTTCTCGCCCTGATTAAAGCGTAAAGCCACCGCCTTTATTGATTCCAGACGCTCCTTACAACGTTTTACTCCGGCATTGTCGTTTAATTCCGCTTCTACAACACAGGTTTGTATCTTATCCAGTAACTCAAGGAATAATTGCCAGTTCTCATTAAAGCGCCGGCTACGAATCACCTGCTGCCAATTAACCCGGTCTTCGTATTCAGAAACAGAAAGCAAAAGCTGATCGCAAATCTGTTCAGCCTGCTGACTGTATTTTTTTAACGGCTGGTTTGGCAGATCAAGCACCGGCCATTCCCGCATTAAATCATCCAGCAGCTCACGGAGTTGGCGAGTTCCCAGGCGCTCGCCATTGAAATTGGTAGCAATTTCTGCCAATTGATGCGCTTCATCGAAAATCACTGCCTCAACACCCGGCAATAACTCGCCAAAGCCTTCTTCTTTCAACCGTGAATCAGCAAAAAACAAATGATGATTGATAACCACCAAATCAGCTTCCATTGCCCGTTTACGCGCTTTGACCAGAAAGCATTCTTCGTAATACTCACATTCACTGCCCAGACAATTTTCAGTGGTTGAAGTGACATAAGGCCATACTTGTGAGTCTTCACTGATCTCAGGCAATTCTGAACGCTCACCACTTACCAGCTGAGCAATTTTTTCTCGAATATGCAGCACCTCATGTACAACCTGCGGCGTTGCGAAACGCCCTTCTTCGGCATGCAATTCAAGACGATGGCGGCAGATATAATTGGCACGGCCTTTTAAATTCTGTATTTTGGCGGATAAGCCCAGCGCACGGATAAGAATCGGTAAATCTTTATGAAAGAGCTGATCCTGCAAGGTTTTGGTAGCCGTTGAAATCAATGCTTTCTGACCGCTCAGTAAACAGGGAATGAGATACGCAAATGTTTTTCCGGTGCCAGTTCCCGCTTCGGCAACCAGTGTCGATTTATCTGTAATGGCTTTTGCTATGGCGCGGCACAATTCAATTTGCGGCGGCCGCGCCATGAAACCGGGGATTGCAGTAGTCAGACGGCCTTTTTCACTTAATACACGCTGGCAAGAAGCAACAAGGTCATCCAGAGCAGACGCTACTTCTTCCACTCTTTTTCCAGGTATTGCAATTTGTCAGCAACACCCTCCCAGGATTTCGCATCATCCGGGGCATCTTTTTTGGCAGTAATATTTGGCCAGGTCTTGGCAAGCTCTGCATTTAAAGCCTGGAATTGTTTTTGATCATCGGTCAAATCATCTTCCGAAACAATAGCATTCACCGGGCATTCAGGCTCACAAAGCGCACAATCAATACATTCATCAGGATGAATAACCAGATAATTCGGCCCTTCATAAAAACAATCAACAGGACATACTTCAACACAGTCGGTGTATTTACATCGAATACAGCTTTCAGTAACAACAAAAGTCATTTGGCAAGCTCTTTGGTTAAGGTAATAATGCTGCTTATTAAAGCATAAGTGGCAGGGTTACCGCAATCTCAAGAGACAGATTAAATTTTGGGCTTTACAGCCCAAACTGCGTTTTTATGCTATATACGTTACGTTAAACATCAAACCATTCGTGTAGAAATGATTTTGTGATAAACCGGTATTTAAAGTCTGATCGTATGCTCTGCCTAACTCGCTTTTACCCCAGTTAACAAACTCATAACCCGCACCGACCTGCCAATGTTCATTCAGATTTTTTTGCAGGCCTATACCCAGGCTGTAACTAAAACTGGATTTTGTATGGTTGGAAAAATTGGGATTTACAAGCGCTTCAGGAATCAGCGGTGTATTGGTATAGCCATGCGAACGATTAAGACCTACGCCAACACTGCCGCTAATCCATGGGGTCAGGAAATAATTTCGGTCCGCCAGCAGTTTGCCTTTCACAGCTATTCGTCTGGCATTTACGCTGTACTGATATGAATGATTATCAAACTGCGGCTCGGTATCATCCCAGATGATTCCGTTCAGCCTGGCATTGGTCGTTGCAGCAAAAGCCAAACCGAACTGGCCTTGCAGTTGGTAAGGCAGCGGCTTCTGAAGGCCGAGAAACAATTCACCCGTAGCAAGAGTTTTGGTTTTTTTGGCTGCTACATAGGTTTTTTCAATTGTTGGGGTCAGATAAAAGGTTTGTGTTTCACCATTACTCGACCAGATAGGTCCGCCGCTTAATGCTGCTACCCAGGAACAATCTGCCAATTCAGGCAAAATGCTTGCTGAAGCAATACCAGCAGATAAACATAGTGGTAATGATAATAGAATAGCGCCTTTCTTCATAATCGCTCCCTGCAGCTATGATTACGGTTTTGGATACAATACTGTTTTAAAAAATTTACCAACAAAATAGTAAATTAAAAAATACCATGGTAACCTATTTTTGTACTGGTTATCAAGGAAAAGAAATGTCTACTAACATAGATACATTGGATGTACTATTGTTTTCTAAAATCAGGCCAGTAAAAAACGAAAGTTTTTCTGAATTTCATTAACATCGAACTTGTTCAGAAACAGAGAAAAACTTAACCAGGCGCTTAATGCAGCCAAATCTTTAAAGGGCGGCGGCAAATACACTGGCGGTACAAGCAATTGATGATCGCGTAATTCGGCCAGCAAAGGCAAATCATCCAGAACCAGTTTACCGGTAAAAAGCAACGGGATTAAATCGACCCGGCGCTGGCTGATCGCAAAACGCAGAAAATTATAAATCAGCAAAAACCCTTTGGCGTAAGACAAATCCTTGGTAAAAGCGCCGCCATCGGGCGTGCTGCCGCGAAATATCCTGACTGTATGGTTATAACTGTCATCCTCGCTTAATCCACATTCAATAAAATAGTTGTAGATATCGAGAAAATCAGCGCCTTGGCGAACTTTTTCCAACGCAATAACCCGATTGGTAAGCTTGCGAATTCGGCCAGGATAGGAAGAAAAAGTAACTACTTCCGTAATCACCGCCAGACCTTCCTGAATCACGCTGCTTGACGGCGAGCCTTTGGACAGGAAGTAGCAATACGGTTGCACAGCGCCATTAAGAGTTGTACCAACATGCACCCAACCTTCGTGCACTTCGAGGTATTTCAAATCCCTGTCGCTAAACATGGCATGCTGGCTAAGCTTGATATTATCCGCTCCTGCAGAGGCATCAGCAACCATATCATCGCTAACCATCACTGTGACTTTGCCTGGATGCAGCTCAAAGAAGGGGCTTAACCGCTCCTGTAACAGTTTTTGGGCTTCATACGGCGTATAATGTTTCAAATCAGCGTCCGATTGCAGCTGTACATCAAGTGCTGTTAAGACATCAAACAGTACGTTGCCAATTTCTGCCAAACGCGGCCCACCCGCATAAAACGCATCATCGGGACTGCCATAAAGTTCTTTTGAAATCTCGCTGAATGCTGGCGTACCACGGGCTGCAAGCATTTGAGCCGCTCGACTATATTCCTCGCATTGCCGCTTTATCAGCCTTGTCACCGGGGAGTATTGTCCCAATTTGTTCTGGGCATCCCGCAGAATTAATCTGAACTCCTCTTGCTTTTCATGAGCATCAAAAGGCAGCGGCTTGCTGTCATAATAGCTTTTATCTATCTCTGGCAGTTGCTGAGCCTCTTGTTCAAAAAATTTACGTCTAATCGAATCATCCCACTTAATAGTGTCCAGAATGCGGATAGCACGTTGCGCTTCCACAAGCCGAGCGGAAAGTTCCTGGATAACTACTAACTCATCGGATTCTATAGACATATTATTTTTACCTTATCAGGCTTGATCTGCCTGCATTTCTGGGGCAGAAGGCGGAGCAATATTCACCACTGCATTCTGTGTCCGGGGTGGCAAATCATAAAAATGGCTGATATTGGAAGCCGTTAACGGCGGCGGGATCACTAATTGTTCGCCATTCTGACTTTGCAGATAAACATGCTCACCATTAGTGGCATAACGTGATGAACACGCAGACAACAAAGCGGCAGAAACCATCAGTACTACTATTTTATTCACAACAGTCCTCATTTTATAACTAATTCAAGATCATGCAACACCTGAGCTATCTCAGCATGATATTTATCCGATAAAGGGGTCAAAGGTAATCTTAGCTCATTTTTAATCAAACCCATTTCACTTAAAACCCATTTCGCAGGAATCGGGTTTGACTCGACAAATAATAAGCGGTGCAAGGATGCAAGCTGCTCATTAACCCGCAGGCAAGACTGTTTGTCGCCATCTATTGCCGAATCACATATTTTTGCCATTAAGCGCGGCGCCACATTGGCGGTTACTGAAATCACGCCTTTGGCACCAGCCAGGATCCATTCCGCTGCTGTGATGTCATCGCCGCTATAAACATCCAGGCTACTCTCGCACAACGCTATAATCTGTTGCAGCCGGTCGAGCTTTCCTGTTGCCTCTTTAATACCGATTATATTTGATATTGACGATAAGCGGGCGACAGTCTCCGGTAACAAGTCACAGGCTGTACGCGAGGGAACATTGTAAAGAATAACCGGAATGGCTACTTCAGCCGCAATCCGGCTATAGTGCTGGTAAAGTCCTTCCTGAGTCGGCTTGATATAAGCAGGCGTCATAATCAGGGCTGCATGCGCGCCGCATTCCATTGCCATTCGGGTCAGTTCAATGCATTCCCGGGTTGCATTGGCCGCAGTACCGGCAATAACCGGAATCCGCTCTTTGACCTGCTCAACCACGGTTTTAATTACCAGATGCTTTTCTTCATGGCTTAACGTGCCTGATTCACCCGTTGTTCCTGCCGCGATAATAGCATGCGTTCCTTCTGCAATATGGAACTCCACTAACTCACGCAAACGCGGAATATCAACTGCATCATCCTGAAAAGGCGTAACCAAAGCGACCATACTTCCACGAAACATAAGCACCTCTTTTTATATCCCATTCTGCCAATACTACTGGCGTATCAAGATTTTCTCAAGGCCGATTATAAAACCTGGCTTAAAAATCCTGGTATTGCGCAATTTTTCACATGTCATCCCCGCGAAGGCGGGGAGATTCCCGCCTTCGCGGGAATGACAGGCATCACTTACTTGTTAATTTTATTTACACAATAAGTATTTTTTATACTAATATGTTAGTTGATGGAACTTAAAAAAAGGAAATTGATTATGAAAAAAACACTATCTGCTTTAACACTGATGGGCGCAGCAACACTTCTTTTATCAGCGTGCACTTCAACTCAGGTCGGTACAGGCCTTGGCGGTGCTGCTGGTGCAGGGATAGGGTATGCTGTTTCTAACGGAAGCGCTTTAGGTACAGTAATTGGAGCAGGCGCAGGTGCTTTAATCGGTAATCAGATCGGTCAGGAACAAGATCGCAGACAATGGTACCGTGATCACTATTACTACCGTTAATGTTGCCCCAAACTTACCTCTTTTGCCTCGCTTGACTAACAATCGGGGCAAAACATAAAATCATTGCTATACTGAAATAACAAATTTATTTACAAGGAATGTAGCCATGCGTCTAAAAAACAAAACAGCAGTTGTAACCGGCGCTGCAAGCGGAATTGGAAAAGAAATTGCTCTGCTTTATGCCAGCCAGGGCGCCAATGTCGCCATTGCTGATTTGAATCTTGATCAAGCGCAGATAACAGTGAATGAAATTGAGCAAAAAGGCGGTAAAGCCATGGCTGTTGCCATGGATGTCACTAATGAAGCTCAGGTTAACGAAGGAATTGACGCAGTAGCTGAACGCTATGGCAGCATTGATATTCTGGTCAGCAATGCTGGTATCCAGATTATTGATCCCATTGAAGATCTGTCGCTGGCCAACTGGAAAAAAATGCTGGCGATCCATTTGGACGGCGCATTTTTAACGACACGGGCAGCCGTTAAACACATGTATGCCGGTCAACGCGGCGGCAGCATCATTTATATGGGCTCGGTGCATTCCAAAGAAGCCTCCAAATTAAAAGCGCCATATGTCACTGCCAAACATGGCCTGATAGGACTGTGTAAAGTGGTTGCTAAAGAAGGCGCTGCCCATGGCGTACGTGCAAACGTAATCTGCCCTGGTTTCGTAAGAACGCCGCTGGTCGATAAACAAATTCCTGAACAAGCCAAAGAGCTTGGAATTACTGAAAACGAAGTGATCAAAAATGTGATGCTCAAAGACACCGTAGACGGTGAATTTACCACCACTGAAGACGTGGCGCAGACAGCGCTGTTTTTTGCCTCCTTTGAATCTAACGCATTAACGGGTCAATCATTAATCGTTAGTCACGGCTGGTTTATGGAATAATCATAACGGAGCTCATAATGAACGAATCACAAGTTCTTGAAAACGCATTTGCAATGCCTTTAACCAGCCCTTCTTATCCAAGGGGGCCTTATCGGTTCATTAATCGCGAGTATCTGATTATCACCTATGAAACCGATATCGATCTGTTAAGGGAAATTGTACCCGCCCCGCTGGAAGTGACAGAACCGGTAGTGAAATTTGAAGTAATCCGTATGCCTGACTCAACCGGTTTTGGTGATTATACAGAATCGGGACAGGTTATTCCTGTCAGGTTAAAAGGCAAGGAAGGCAGCTATACCCATGCGATGTATCTGGACGATCTGGCGCCTATAGCAGGCGGTAGAGAAATCTGGGGTTTTCCCAAAAAGCTGGCTCAACCAAGCTTAAGAGTTGAAAAAGAAACGCTGCTTGGTACACTGGATTACGAATCAACCCGTATTGCAACTGCAACCATGGGATATAAATACCAGACGCTCGATCCCAGGAAAGTTCAACAATCAATGACTTCGCCATCCTTCCTGCTGAAAATAATTCCGCATGTTGACGGCAGCACTCGAGTGTGTGAACTTGTTGAATATCAATTATCGAATGTTGAAATCAAAGGAGCCTGGACTGGCCCTGCCCAGCTGGAATTATTCCATCACGCGATGGCGCCTGTTGCTGGTTTACCAGTGAAAAAAGTGATTGCTGCTACGCATATTTTATCAGATTTAGTGTTACCTTACGGCAAAGTAGTCTATGATTATTTAAAGTAAGTGATAATAAATACTGTTTTGGTACGGATCAAGTATCTATCAGGGAACTATAAATGCTTATATTGCTAGGTTACGCTGTAATCCTGTTATGCGTTTTTGGGGGCTTCGTCCTTGGAGGCGGCCATATGGCCGCTATTATCCAACCGCTTGAATTATTGATTATTGCCGGGGCAGCCGTTGGCTCCCTGATTGTCGGGAATAGCATGATTCAATTAAAAGCAATTTTGCGCGCCTTGCCTAAATTGTTTAAATCCCCAACCAAGCCAAAACTGATTTACATGGATCTGTTAGGTTTAATGTACGCGCTATTAAATAAAGGGCGCCAGGAAGGTTTTATGTCGCTTGAAAGCGATATTGACGAACCGGAAAACAGTTCTATTTTTAATAACTACCCCCGTCTGATGGCAAAACATCATGTGATTGAATTTATCTGCGATTATTTCAGATTGATTATTACTGCCAATCTGCAACCCTTTCAGCTTGAAGCGTTAATGGACAGTGAAATTGAATCCCATCATAACGAAGAATTAATGCCGGCCACAGCCATTACCAAACTTGCTGACGGGATGCCTGCTTTCGGTATTGTTGCCGCCGTATTAGGGGTGGTCCATACCATGGAATCGATAACCCTTCCCCCTGCCGAGTTAGGGATATTGGTTGCTCGGGCATTAGTGGGTACATTCCTGGGTATTTTGTTAGGTTATGGTTTTATTGGGCCGCTCGGTAATGCCCTTGAGCAAAGAGCCAATGACACTCAAATGTTATTAATTGCGGTCAAAGTCATCATGTTGGCAAGTCTGCATAATAATCCACCTATTATTTCTGCTGAATTCGGCCGTAAAGTGCTGTTTTCAGAAGGCCGTCCAACATTTAATGAGTTAAACGAAGAAATTAAAACCGTTAAAGGATAGTTAGTATGGCAGGCAATCCACCTGGCAAGGAAACACAGCCAATTATTATTAAAAAAATTAACAAGCATCATGGTCACCATGGCGGTTCCTGGAAAATCGCCTATGCGGATTTCGTAACCGCTATGATGGCATTTTTTCTACTGATGTGGCTGCTGGCATCACTGAATACGGCCCAAAAAGAAGGTATTTCCGAGTTTTTCAAACAACCGCTCCGTATATCCCTTCTACTTGGTAAGAAAAGCGGGGAAACGCCGGTCAATATTAAAGGCGGCGGCGCCGATCTGCATAAAAAAGACGGCCAGGTAACAGCAAACAATCAAATGGTTATTCGTAAAAAACAAGTCAGCCAACAAGATCCGGCTAATGAAATGAAACAGCTTGAAGAACTGAAGAACACACTGACTGTCAGTATGAATACTGATCCCGGACTTTCTGATTTAAAAAACCGTATGCTGATGGATGTCACGTCCGAGGGACTGCGTATTCAATTGATTGATAATAAAAATCGTCCTATGTTCAGTCTCGGAAGCGATGAAATGGATCCCGATATGGTACAGGCACTCACAAAAATCGCCCAGCTTCTGGAAAAAATGCCAAATAAAGTAACCATTCAGGGTCATACTGATGCTCATCCTTATGAAAACCCGGATGATATTCTGCAGTCAAACTGGGAGCTATCAACCCAGCGGGCTAATGCTGCACGCCGGGCGCTAATTAAAGCGGGTTTACAGGAAGATAAAATTGTTAGGGTAAGCGGCTATGCCTCTACCATACTACTGGATAAAACCAATCCGTTGGCGCCGCAAAATCGCCGGATAAGTATTATTGTCATGAAGAAAAATGCATCTAACAAGATTTTAGAGCAGGATTAGGGCGTGTTGGGTCGAAACGGCCCAACCTACATTTACCGGAACTCTTCCCCAGCCTCATCCAGAGCCTGCCGCGCCACATCCGCAACAAGTTTATGCGCCGGAGCAGTCGGATGAACGGGATCAAAGAATAAATACCCCTCACAACTATCGGCTTCCGGTTTTAATTTAATTGCCGAAGCCATCCTGATCACTGACCCGCGCGTCCGCTTTTCAGCTACGATGTCATAGCAAGTGTCGGTCACATTATTAAATCCATATTGCTCAGGCGACGCAATGACCTGATCCAGAAAAGAATTGGCGTTAACATAGACCCAATCCACATTCTTATGTTTCTTCTTTAGCGCTTCAAATGATGCCAAAAGCATCTCGTTGTGGCGCTGGCTCAGTTCGGTTAACTGTTCACGGGAATTATACTCGCCGGCCGCGGGTGATTTACCCAAATCAGGCAGGTTTAAAACCATAATGTGCTTTGCTCCACGCGCAACCAGAAGCTCGATACCATCAACAATGCCTTTGTTGACACGCGCCAGGGTTTGCTCAGGGTCCTCAGGAACTACCAGATAATTATTAGCGCCAATCCAGACAATAAATAAACTGTCTTGGCTTGCTTTGTCTTCATGAGCAAGAAGATACGCGTCAATTTCACGTTTTAAAGTAAATAACACCCCATCATCATCTTCATTATCGTCCATAGAAATGCCTGCTCCGCCAAAAGCATAATCAAGCAGGCGGCTATTCCCTTCGCCAGGAAAATATGATTCAACAAGCTGCTCCACCCAGACTGGGCCATTGGAAAAACGGCCTTCATAATAAGGCGGTGATTGGGGCACTTGCTGCTGCATATAGTTATATAGGTTACCGTTATCAGACAAGCTATCGCCAAAAACAACGAAGTTTTTTAAGGGCGCAGCAGCAACAAGACTTGAAAAAAGTAAACTAAACAAAACAATTAGCAAATTCATAGGCGATCCTAAGTGCTTATAAAAACCCGACAATTATAAAGAATGCTCAGTAAACAATCAATTTTATTTACCAAAGGTATTGTTTAGGCACAAGAGGCTGAACCTTTCAACGCTACAATTTCGGTATTTTCTTCGACTGTTTGATTAGAGAAAAAACTAAAGTCATGAGTGGAAACATACTGCTGAGCTTCTCTGATTGCAGTACCGGGTTGTTCCTCGCCTGAAGCAGATAATATGTTTTCCATACCGTAAGTAAAAGGTTTGGAAGGCGGCTCAAACGATGTTTTTAATGGAATCAGTGCAGATAAAAAGCTATTGAATTCTTCCACACGCATTTTACCACGATAATGTTGACTGCCAGTAAGACTCTCTCTGTATTTTTCTTCCCATTCGACTAGCTTGGTAATTCGGTATTTCATGGCCTTGCAATTCAAAGCCATTTGATTAGATACAGCTTCGCAGCCCTTCATGTCTTTAGCTTGGAGCAACTCTAGCGCTTTCGAGAAATTATTGTGGAGCAGAATAAAACCCAGTTCGATCTCAGTATCGCGATAGAGATAGATTAATTTTGCTAACTTAACGCGTTGGCTTTTTTGCAGGAGTGAAGTACACATTACTCTATAAAGCTTATCCTTCATTTGCTGAAGAGACTCAAGCGAGCCAGCAGGAACTTTCCCATTTTTTGCAGCCTCCTTATAAGTTACTAAAGAGGCTTGCGCTTGTTTAATTAATTGTTCAAAGGTCTTAGGCATAATTTACATAACACTATTAAATTGTTTATATTTTATACCACAAACAAAAGCAATATACAATAGTTCTATTTTTTATTCTATTTTTTCAGTATAATAAACAACAAATTAGTCTGAGTAGTTAAATATGGTCTTAATAAGAAATCGCATTCCTGTAAAAATCGCTTTTTTTTCACCCTCAGGTAGGATTAAAGTAAAGTATAATAGGCTCGCTGATAATAATACCGACAAATTAATATTTAACACTGCTCAACTATACCAGCTCATAAATTGTTTTCAAAACAGTATCAGCTATTTAAAGTCGTTACAAGGGGACTGTTACTCGGCTATATCAAGATTCGCGAATAGCGCTGCAATGGCCTATCCTGGTTGTAGTGAGCCAGATCGGAAAGTACTTGCCAAAATTAAACCGGCTCAATTGCTGGCAAAAGCCTATACCGTCATCGAGTTTGATAAAAATGGCAGGCCGCGTAATAATCGTGAGCAGGTCTATATTGATTTCGGTGAAAAATTTGCAACCTATTGCCATGATAATCCAACGAAACTCACCCGGACTCAAACATTGTTAAATGAAGTGGGGATTATTATCAGCGCAAGCAATAGCGTGATTAGCCAAATGAATGTAATTACAGACAAAATACACTCGAAAAAAGACAAGGAAGAAATAACGATGGCAATTTATGCACTCAAATTGCACATTAATAATCTGACCAATATATTAACCCACTCCCCAATCCTGAAAATTGAGCCAGCCTGGAAAATCGCCGTGCGCGAGCAATGGAAAAAATTCAAGGAGTGGATTTTTGAGGTGATCGACAATATGCTCGGATGTTTTGATTGCACAGCCCCAAAACCTTAAAACAACGTAGGTTGGGCTGTAAAGCCTTTGTGCAGGACAATTTTTTTGTATTACGTGTAGGTTGGGTCGTTCTGACCCAACATTACCAATCTTCAATCACTTTTCAGATCTGAATCGCTTGATAAAAAGGCTTGTTGGGTCAAAACGACCCAACCTACACTTGCTATGGTGTATTTTGTTCTACTTTATTCAACAGAAGTAATCTTCAATTGTCTGCCGCAAACCCAGGCGCGGCTTAAACTCTGGAAAACCTCTTTCGCCATACCGCGAGGCAAGCATACTGTTGAATGATCATCATTAATTTTAAGCCCGGTAATCTGGCGGCTTTGCAAACCTGCTTCGTTAGCAATCGCGCCAACGATATTGCCCGGTTTTACACCGTGAATACGGCCAACATCAATCCTGAACGTTTCCTGCATGGCATTGTCCGTTTTAAATCCTTTACGGCCTTTATCATCACGGAACGGCCTGTCGCCACGGAATGGCTTATCGCCACGATCTGAACGAAAACCGCCGCTATTGCCGCCTTTAAAACCAGCGCCATCATCACGGCCACGGCCCTCTTTTCTGGGCGCCGCTTTAGGCGCGACTGATTTTTGCTGCCATGGTTTGTCTTTGTGCAGCTGTAATGCCAGAATTGCGGCAACATCCGCAGCGGTAAGCTCCGGATTGTTTTCCAGAAACTCATTAATAATCTTTTTATATGACGGTAAATTATCATGGCTGGCACGCTCAACAATACTGGCCATAAAACGCTGTTGTCTTGCTTGCTGAATAGTGTAGTCGTTAGGCACTTCCACTTTCTGAATACGCTGGCGGGTATGACGCTCAATTGTATTTAATATTCTTGATTCACGCGGAGTAATAAACAGGATGGTAACCCCGCTGCGGCCAGCACGGCCAGTACGGCCAATACGGTGAACATACGTCTCACAATCATGCGGAACATCATAGTTAATCACATGCGTGACGCGCTCAACATCCAATCCACGGGCAGCAACGTCTGTCGCAACCAGGATATCAATTGAGCCCTGACGGAACTGGCTGATGATACGCTCACGCAGAGCCTGGGTAATATCGCCGTGAATAGCCATTGCACGCAAACCCTGTTGCTGCAACAATTCAGCCACTTCCTCCGTACTGCTTTTAGTACGGGTAAACACGATAACGCCTTGATAATCTTCGACTGCTAAAACTCGGGCTAACGCATCCGGCTTCTGAACGGGCGATGCAAACAGGAAGCGCTGCTCAATGCTCTTGACCGTTGCCGTTTCAGAACGAATTTCAACAGAAACAGGAGAGTTCAAATAACTGCTGGCAATTTGTCGAATACGGTAAGGCATAGTTGCTGAAAATAAAGCGATTTGTTTCTCTTCCGGTAATTTGGATAAAATCAGCTCTAC
The DNA here is from genome assembly GCF_042649825.1 of Legionella dresdenensis. Lineage (NCBI taxonomy): Bacteria > Pseudomonadati > Pseudomonadota > Gammaproteobacteria > Legionellales > Legionellaceae > Legionella > Legionella dresdenensis. Next base: position 96,835 of record NZ_JBHSAB010000024.1, read on the forward strand.
GTCTTCAATAAAGCCCATACGCAGCATTTCATCCGCTTCATCCAGCACAAAGGTTGAGAGGCTGCCGAGAATCAAAGTTCCGCGATCAATATGATCCAGAATACGGCCGGGCGTTCCCACGACGATTTGGGCACCGGCACGAAGCTGTTTGAGCTGACGGCCATAATCCTGTCCGCCGCATAAAATTGCTACTGTCGTACCTTTCTGATGCACAGAAAGCGCTTCAAACTGCTCAGCAACCTGAATTGCCAGCTCCCGGGTAGGCGCCAGAATCAACGCCTGCGTTGCCTGCGATTTAGTATTCAAACGGTGCAGGATAGGTAACGCAAACGCAGCTGTTTTTCCGGTGCCTGTTTGTGCCAGGGCAATAACGTCCTTTCCTTCCAACAGGCAAGGAATAGTTTGCGCCTGTACAGGAGAGGGTTTTTCAAAATTCATATCAGCCAGGGCTTTCAATAAAACATCGGATAAATCAAGAGCAGCGAAGTTTGCTATTTCGTGTGTCATAAGGTTTCCAATTAGATACAGTAATGTGTAAGCAGAACGAATATATATAAAATTTGTTCACTATAATAACAAAATAAACAGGATTTTGCACGAGTTTTATTTAATGCGTTTTTATGTCTTTGCTTTTATTAAAAATAAATCGCAAAGACTTAAATAAAAACGATTTGTGAACTTTCACGCATAGTAAAAACTATTCCGGCCATTGCGCGGTTTTTCGAAGTAAAAATCCACAGCCATATAAAACCATGCCGGTTAGTAATAGACACAAAATGCGAACCACAGTGGGTGTGGAAGCAGCGTCATATAAGAGCGCCTTGGCAGCCGCAGCAGCCAGAATAAGTAATGCCGAGCGTGTTATGAGCCTGTCTTTACGGTAATAACCAAAGCCAATTACCACCATGGCATAGAATAACCACAAGGCCGAAACCGCCAGCGAACTGTCCACCAGTTGATAGCAGGCGCTTAATCCGAGAATATGGGCAGCAGCGAGTAATATCCAACCATAATCTTCTTTACCTTTAAGCGTATTCCTTTGCCGTAGCAACATTCCCCACAGACTGCCGAATGAAACAGCAGCGACAATAGCCCAATACGGATCGCTATCGCCGAATAAATGCAGCAGGATATTAATATACTCAATGGCGAGAATAATAATCACTGCCAGACCAGGAACCAGATAGGGCAGCCTTTTTCTGCCCGTCCAGGTAGAGGACGGCAGGACAGCCAGGCTGATTACAAAAAAGCTGAATAACCAGGGCTTTAAATTATCCGGCAACAACTCCAGATAAACTGAATGGAAAAATACCAGCGTTGAAAAAGCCATAATAAGGGATTGGCTGCTGACTAATTGCTCTGCAAACCACTTGCGTGCCGAGAGATATAAACCCATCAGAATCATGGCAAACGCAATTGAGAACCATGGAGCAAGGCCGGGTAATGCCCGATTAATATAAAAATATTCCATAGCATAAAAAATAACCAAAACCGGAAAAAGGCTCCAGGCTTCTTTTTCAGTCATCGGTTGTTTGTTCTGCTGGGAATAAAAATAAGTGCCGATCGCAAATACCAGAAAATGCAAGGCCAGCACTACTGCGATAAACTCATCCTGTTGCAGGTTAAAACCAATCAGGCCAGTAATCAAAATCGCGAGATACGCAGCAATGGCTGTTAACGATCGTGATTTGACCCAGATTGACAAGGTTGCAAAAGTACAAGAACAGATTAAAAAATAATACAAAGAAAACAGGGTATCATCACGCAAATCAAGCGTTATCGGAGCAAGATAGGCACCCAGAGCCACAATAATTGAAAAAATATCATGCCGAAGACGCAGATACAACCAAATACAAACCCCGGACACCAGGCTGGTAAAACCAAGGCCGGCATGGAAGGTAATCAGAAAATATAATCGGTGCGCGGCAAAAACAGTAAGGTATAAAACAATTACTCCAGCGGCCGGTAACAGGCTCGCATAAGGTTTATCAGAAGACAGCAATAAAAAACCGCTGCCAATAAGCACGCCGCCGAAACACAAGGCCAGGCCAATCTGGCGTACGGGCGTTAGCCAGCCGCTATCAATCGCAAGCTTGATAATAAACCCTGCTGCCAGAATAAAGCAGATTACGGCAATCATTCCCAGCCAGTTGCCATGGCGTTCCACCGATTTTGTTTCAGCAGCTGTTTCAGTAATCGGCCGGTTAGCGCTATGGGCAACAGGTAAATTTAACGCTGTTTCCAGCCGAGCCAGCCGTTCTTCTATTGCCTGCAAACGTTTGCTTATTACCCCGGATTCCATGTCTGGCTTCCTCTAACCAATCTACAACAGCGCCGCTAACCGGCAGGCCTGATCAATCGCATGCCGCGCATCAAGCTCAAGCGCCTTGAATGCACCGCCAATTAAGTGGACTGATTTACCTGCTTCTCTCAACGGCTCGTATAAATCTTTTAATTCAGTCTGTCCGGCGCAAATAACTACCGAATCTACCGGTAACACTTGCTCCTGCTCGTCAATGCGGATATGCAGGCCCTGATCGTCAATTTTTTCATAACTGACGCCTGAGAGCATCACCACTTTTTTATGTTTCAGGCTTAAACGATGAATCCAGCCTGTTGTTTTCCCCAGCCGTTTACCCTGTTTTTCTTTTTTCCGCTGCAGCAGATAAACTTCACGTTCGGAGGGTTTCACCTCAGGTGTTTTGACGCCGCCGCGCTCATTGACCTTGATATCAATACCCCATTCATCGTAAAACTCTTGCCGGTTTTCATGATGTTCATGAGTAAGCCATTCGGAGACATCAAAACCGATACCGCCGGCGCCAATCACTGCGACTTTCCGGCCAGGTATTTTTTGTTCTCTGATTACTTCAATATAAGTCATCACTTTGGGGTGGTCTATACCGGGGATATCGGGCACACGCGGCTTAATGCCGGTTGCCAGCACAACTTCATCAAAGTCTCTCAGCATTTCAACTGTCGCTTCGGTCTGGTAACGGATAGCGACATTGTATTTTGCCAATTGATAGCTAAAATAATCGATAGTATTCTGAAACTCATCTTTGCCGGGTATTCGTTTCGCCAGATTGAACTGTCCGCCAATCTGCCCGCTTTTTTCAAACACAGTAACCAGATGGCCGCGCTCAGCCGCGACAGCAGCAAATGCCATCCCGGCAGGACCGGCACCCACAACCGCAATCCGTTTTGGATAAATCGCCATTTCATAAACCAGATTTGTCTCATTTCCAGCCCGTGGATTCACCAGGCAAGAAGCGCTTTTGTTGACAAAAATCCGATCCAGACAAGCCTGATTGCAGGCAATACAGACATTAATAGCATCGCTTTCGCCAATTCGGGCTTTTTCGGCAAACTGCGGATCAGCAAGGAACGGCCGTGCCATTGATATCATGTCCGCACAGCCTTCTTCCAGCACTCTGTTGGCTACTTCCGGGGTATTAATCCGGTTGGAAGTAATGATCGGAATCGTAATTTCCGGTTTCAGTTTTTTAGTGACATCAGTAAATGCGGCTGTCGGCACCATAGTCGCAATGGTAGGAATACGTGCTTCATGCCAGCCTATCCCGGTATTTAAAATAGTAGCCCCTGCCTGCTCAATTGCCTTGGCCAGAGTCACTATTTCTTCCCAGCTACTGCCGTCAGCAATCAAATCAAGCATAGACAAGCGATAGATAATAATAAAGTTGCTGCCAACCGCCTCCCGCACCTGGCGGACAATTTCAACAGGAAAGCGTATACGGTTTTCATACGAACCGCCCCATTCGTCAGTGCGTTGGTTGGTATGGGTTACGATGAACTGATTAATCAGATACCCTTCGCTTCCCATAATTTCAACGCCATCGTAGCCAGCAGTCTGGGCCAGTCTGGCAGCGCGGACAAAATGGCCTATTGTTTTAACAATGCGCCGTTTACTCATTGCCCAGGGTTTAAACGGGCTTATCGGCGATTTGATAGCGCTGGGAGCAACAGTAAATGGATGGTAGCCATAGCGCCCGGCATGTAAAATCTGCATGGCAATTTTACCGCCGGCTTCATGCACCGTCTGCGTGACCAGTTCATGCCTTTTTTGCTCATGGGCAGAAGTCATTTTAGCCGCAAAAGGCGCTAATCGGCCGGCACGATCCGGAGCTATACCTCCGGTCACAATCAAACCGGCGCCACCCAGAGCCCGCTCACGATAAAACGCAGCCAGCCGTTGCAGCCCTTCTTTATCTTCCTCAAGCCCTGTATGCATGGATCCCATTAAAATTCTGTTTTTTAAATGGGTAAATCCCAAATCAAGCGGCTGAAACAACGCTTTAAAAGGCGTATTATCGACTCTCAACTCCATGAGTATTCACCTTATCGCTAAAAGAATTGATTATAGAACATTTTTTCAGGAATTTGATACAACTAACTTATCGCGAAGAGAGCGAGAATTGCCGGCCGTTACCCTTGACTGTTTTTTGTTGAAAGCGAGTTGCGATCAAAGCGCCCGCCAATGCCAACAAACCGCCGCTCAGCGACAATACTGAAGGATACTCATTCAAAAACGCCACCCCCATTATCGTTGAAAGAATAGGCAAGGCATAAAGATACATAGAGGCATTTGAAGCCGACATATTATCCAGCACATAACACCAGGCGGCATAGGCCAGGGCTGCTGGAAAAATACCCAGATACACCACAGTCAGAGTTGCTTTATGAGACGCATACGGAAACTGGCGCCATAATTCAGGAGCGAACCAGAACAATACCAATGTTCCACCCCAGATCACCCAGGAAGTAATTGCTACCGGATGATAAGAACGCAAATACCGCTTTTGAGTAATACTATAAAACGCCCCGCTTAAAGAAGAAATTAAAATAATAAAGACGCCATTGCCGGCTGAACTGTGCTTTTCCGCCAGAATCATAAGCCCCAGCCCGATTGTACTAACCAGGATTCCCCACCAGGTTAAAGCCCCGGGCCGTTCCTTTAAAAAAAGAACTGCAAGCAAGGTAGTCATGACCGGCATTAACCCGATAACAAAACTCGCCACCCCTGCTGTGACTTCTGTTTCACCAATATTTAAACAGATATTATAGGCGCCAATGCCAATAGCCCCTATTGCCAGCAACTCAACGCGGTCAGCCCAGCGCATTTTTTTCTTCTCGGGTAAACACAGGTAGATAATTGCCATGCAGGCAGAGGCCACTAAAAAACGCAACAAAGCTAGAGCGCCAGGCGAATAGGAATCCAGACCAACCCGAATCCCGACAAAAGCAGAGGCCCAGAATATCAGGGTAAATATCAAGGAAAAACCAACTGTCAGCAACTTCATTTTAAAACAGGCCTCGCGCTTTCAAGCGAATATAAAAAGCATAACACTCCGCCCTGGCAAACGCCAGTCCGGTAAGCAATGCTCGGTGTTAACCTAATCTCCTGTTAATTTATTGAACTTTCGCTTAAATTTTTAATCCATTGCTGGCGTTTCTCTTCCCCCATATCCGCTTTTCGGATTGCATAATGCAAAATATAAAAACCATCTGGGCCAACCGTGATTTTTTGCAGTTCATCCTGAATTAAATTATCCGGTTTCGCGATTTGGAATTCAAAAAGCACCATGTCGCCCTGATTTTTTATCGTTTTAATGTGAGAAGTCAAACCGGTTTGTTCAAGGTTCTTGAGAACATTATCAGCAAATTGTTGCAGGGTAACCTGTTTCTGCAAGCCGGGGATAAATTGGCTGGTAACCAATTCTTGCCATTGCTCAACCTTATCACCAGCCGGAACGTACTCAATCGTTGTAATCTGGGGCGTTTTATTACTCCATGCCGGCTGCCATACGCGCTCATCAAAAATAATTTTTTGTTTTTCAACAGGTTTAATTTCAGAATTGGCATCCGGCTGTAACGCTTTGATGCTGCAGTACATTTCATTATTATAATTATAATATTCGACGCAACCGGGATTATTCTCTTTAGTTACCTTGATTAAGTCAGCAGGACTCACAGCAGCAAAGAGATCGAAACTTAAAGCAGAGAAAAGCAAGGCGGCCAATTTATTCATCGATAATCATCCTGATATCTTATTTACTATTAACTATAAGTGGAGTTGGCTATTTCTGCCAGAAAATACACTGGGAAGAGACGTGTTAGACTTTTAATTAATTTCTACATTTTACCACATCGTTCGGGGAAGGAAGCGCTTTAGCGCTGTCTCGAAGCCTGTGGTACAGTGCCACGCCTTCGAGACAAATGCTTCGCATTTTCCTCAGGCCGAACGGATATGGGTTGTCAAACCCAATACCCTTTAACGAAAACCTTGATTAAACAGAAAGGATTTAAACGCTTCGGCTGTTGGCGATAACTGTTTATCAACATGTTGAACCCAAAAAGCGCCGGTTACGGGATTGGTATAATCCGCAATGACGAATGATTTTAACAGATTATGCTTAAGCTCAAATTCCAGCATTGAATCGGGCAGGACAGAAATCCCCAAATTGGCCATTACTGCCGATTTAATGGCATTTTGATCGTTGATTTGGATTAGCCAAGGGCTATTCCTGCGTTTTTTAAGCAAACTATTTAACTGGTCGTAGTTTGCGCTTCCTTCATGACAGATAATAAAGGTTTCTTCAGCAAGATCGGCACTGGTAATTCTATTTTTATTAGCTAAATGATGTTGCGGCGACATGATAAATGTCATTGGCAAATCTACAATTTTCTCGCTGGTGTACTTGATCTGATTGACTGGATGTACTACAAGATAAAAATCAACTTTATTTTCATATAAATGCTTCAATTGGGTTGCCCTGTCGCCATCTCCAAATTCAAACTGTACTGAAGGATGCTGACTGATGAATTGCGCGATTGCTTTAAAAAATACCCTCTGCAGAGAAATTCCCACCGCTACTTTCAATTTGCCATTTATCTCATGATGAGCAGAAAAACAGGCCTGCTCGAAGAGATCAGCCTGCTCGATTATTTTTTTAGCATACTCCAGCAGTATATTTCCTTCATGAGTCAAATAAATTTTTTTACCAATAAATTCAAAAAGGATTTTAGCTAACTGTGTTTCAAGTTTATGAATTTGCTGGGAGACAGCAGGCTGACTCAAATGTAAGGCCCGCGCCGCGCTGCTAATGCTTGCATGATTTGCAACGGCAATAAAGATTTTAAGCTGCTTCAAGGTATAGTAAGTCATTCGAAATCCATAACGAAATCTTATTCATGTCATAAGGATAAATAATTTTTTATTATAAATAAAATAGTGTATCAATTGGAATAATAAAATTTAAAGGAGGAAATTTTTATGACACGTAAGATTGCGATTGTAACAGGAGGTACTGGTGGAATTGGCTCTGCCATTTGTCAACGCCTTGCTAACGATTATCAGGTAATTGCCTGTTATTTCAAAGGCGGACGGCATGTCGAAGCCCGCCTTTGGCAGGAAGCTCAAAAAACTGCAGGATTCGATATTGATATCGTTTATGCCGATAGTACCAGCTTCTCAGAGTGTGAAAAAATGGCGGAACTGATCCTGGAAAAATATGGTCAGATCGATGTTCTGGTTAATAATGCCGGCATTACCGCAGATTCCAGTTTAAAAAAAATGTCGCCACAGCAATGGCAACAGGTTATCGATGCCAATTTAACCAGCGTTTTTAATGTCACCCGCCATATTTTGCCTGCCATGCTGGAAAAAGAGTATGGCCGTATCATTAATATTTCCTCAATTAATGGCCGCAAAGGTCAATTTGGCCAATGCAACTATGCATCAACCAAGTCGGCTCTCTTTGGATTCACCAAAAGTCTGGCGCTTGAAGTAGCCAGTAAAGGCATTACGGTAAACACTATTGCGCCTGGCTATATCCAGACCCCCATGCTGGCGACGCTTAAGGAAGATATTTTAAACAGCATTATCGCCAATATTCCGGTTGGGCGATTAGGAAAACCTGGCGAAATAGCCGATGCCGTCCATTTTCTTGCATCCCCTGAAGCAGGATTTATTACCGGCGCTAATCTGGATATTAATGGCGGGCAATACATGTAAAAAAACTGCCGGTTAAATCAACGTTAATACTTCCTGTAAATGTTTAACCGGCACAACTTCCATTGGCAGAGCCTGTTTAGGCGCATTGGCATAAGGCACTATTGCCCGTTTAAAGCCATGTTTGGCTGCTTCACGCAGTCGCTCCTGGCCGCTTTGGACCGGCCTGATTTCACCGGCAAGGCCGACTTCGCCAAAAATGATTGTTTCCCGATCAAAAACCCGGTTGCGCAGACTGGAGACTACAGCCGCCAACAGCGCTAAATCGCTCCCGGTTTCAGTGACTTTAACCCCACCCACTACATTGATAAACACATCCTGATCAAAGGTTGCGACACCGCCATGGCGATGGAGAACAGCAAGCAAAATCGCCAGCCGATTATGTTCCAGCCCTGCGGCAACCCGTCTTGGTTGTTGACCATACGATTCATCAACCAGGGCCTGCACCTCGACTAACATGGAACGCGACCCTTCCCAGGTGACCATAATGACGCTGCCTGGAGTTGGATCGGGTTGACGCGACAGGAAAATCGCTGAGGGATTGGCAACTTCTTTCAACCCGCGGTCGGTCATGGCAAAAACACCCAGCTCATTGACCGCGCCGAAACGGTTTTTAATTGCCCTGATTACCCGAAAACGGCTATCATTCTGGCCTTCAAAATACAAAACGCTATCCACCATGTGCTCTAATACCCGTGGTCCGGCCAAAGCCCCTTCTTTGGTAACATGGCCAACCAGGAACACTGCCGTTTGTGTCGTTTTGGCAAAACGCACCAATTGGGCAGCGGATTCACGAACCTGACCTACCCCGCCCGGAGCAGAAGAAATTGTGTCTGTAAAAATGGTTTGTACCGAGTCAATTACAAGAACCCGCGGAACTTCTTTCTGGGCATGAGCGATAATCGCCTCGACCTGTGTCTCTGCTAATAACTTCAAACCTTCCAACGGTAATTGCAGTCGTTTGGCCCGCATTGCAACTTGTTGCAATGATTCTTCACCCGTGACATACAATACTTTATTCTGTAGCGATAAATTGGCAAGAGTCTGTAATAAAAGCGTTGATTTACCAATGCCTGGATCACCACCGATTAATACTACCGAGCCATCCACCAGTCCGCCGCCAAGCACGCGATTTAATTCCGACAAACCACAATCCATCCGTACTTCGCTGTGTAATACCACATCTTCGACGGCAGTTACCGCTGAGCGCTGATTGGCATAACTGCCAAGGCGTGCGCTGCGTCCGGGCGATGCCATACCCTCTTCCACAATGGAATTCCAGGCACTACACTGAACACACTGCCCGGACCATTGCGAAAAAGAAGCAGCGCACTGACTACAGACAAAGCGGGTTTTAACCTTCATAATTATCACATCCTCGGCCTACGGCTTGTTAAACTATCAAACAGTCTTTAATATTACTGCCTTTACTATAACAGATTGGCGACATGAACAAAAAACCATTTGAATGGGCAGTTATAGGCGCAGGCCCTGCTGGTATTGCAGCTGTTGGCCGTTTAATTGATCATGACATTCCGGCCAGCGAGATCTTATGGCTTGATCCCCATTTCAAAGTGGGCGACCTGGGTGCGTTATGGCGCAATGTCTCTAGCAATACAACCGTTGCCAGGTTTCTGGCTTTTTTACAGGCATCAGCTGCCTTTGGCTATCAGTCGGCTGACATTGATTTTAATCTTAACCATTTACCGCTTGAAGAAACCTGTATTCTGGCTGATGTGGTTGAACCATTGCAGTGGGTAACAAACAGACTGCTACCCAAAGTGGCCAGTTGCCAGACATTGATTCATCATATTTTGTTAAAAGAACGGCTTTGGCAGCTAACAGCAACTGAGCAATCATTTTTGGCCCGAAACGTCATTCTTGCCAACGGCGCTGCGCCTTCTACACTAAACTATCCCGGTATTCAGCAAATACCATTTGAAACCGCAATTGATAAAGAACAACTTGCCGCCTGTATCAGTCCCGGCAAAACCTATGGCGTTTTTGGCTCCTCTCACTCAGCGATTATCATTATCCGATATCTGGTCGAGCTTGGCGTTGAGAAAATTATTAACTTCTACCGTTCACCCTGCAAATACGCGCTGGACATGGGAGACTGGATACTGTTTGACAATACCGGGCTTAAAGGCCAGACAGCTTTATGGGCTCGGGAAAACATAGACGGAACATATCCGCCCGGCTTAAATCGCTATCCAGTGAATGAACACTCTATTGCCCGTCATCTGCCAGAGTGCGACCAGGTTATTTACGCAGTCGGTTTTGAACAACGCCGGAATCTGGATATCGGCGGTTATGAAAATGCTGATTACAACTCCAATACCGGTATCATTGCCCCGGGATTATTCGGCTTTGGCATTGGCTATCCTGAAACCAAAGCGGATCCATTCGGCACAATAGAGTCACAGGTTGGGTTGTGGAAATTTATGGTCTACCTGAATAAGGTATTACCTATTTGGCTGCAATACCATACCTGATGATATACGCTGCGTACGGCACTTCCATAAGACAGCAGGTACGAGTATACTTCCGGCTTTTAAAAGCAGGCGTGCACCATGTCAAAGTCAGTAAATTTCGAAAAATCGATGATGGAACTTGACGAAATCGTCAAGCAACTGGAAAAAGGCGAACTATCACTGGAAGATTCACTGAAATACTATGAAAAAGGCATTAATCTGGCAAGAAAATGTCAGGATGCATTAACTCAGGCTGAACAGAAAATCGAAATGCTACGTATAACTGCGACTGAATGTGATGGAACAACTGATGAATAACCCTCATATCAACCGCCTGCTGACCCACCACGAACGTGTTCTTGAACAGTTGATGCAATCAACCAATATTCCGGCTGCCCGTATAAAAGAATCGATTCTTTACTCGCTGTTTCCGGGCGGCAAACGACTCAGACCATTACTGGTTTATCTTGCTGGCGAGCTTTTAAAGCTACCCGTTAATTGTCTGGACATCATTGCTGCGTCAGTAGAAATCACCCATTGCTACTCTCTTATTCACGATGATTTACCAGCAATGGACGATGATGATTTCAGGCGCGGCAAAGCGAGCTGCCACCGCGCTTTCGATGAAGCAACCGCTATTCTCGCCGGTGATGGCATGCAAGCGCTGGCAATACAAATCCTGTTATGCGAACTCCCCCGTTTTCTGTCCGCGGAAAAAACAAATCGAATAACCTGCGAACTGGTGACCGCTAGCGGAGTAAGCGGTATGGTCAGCGGACAAAGCCTGGACTTGACTGAACTGGCTACTAAAACCGTTACCGAAAACCAACTGCGTACTATCCATTTACTCAAAACCGGTAAACTGATTTCCGCCTGTATCAATATGACTATCATTGCATCTGATACGGATAATGCATTGAAAGAAGCATTGCAAACCTTTGCCCATCATTTGGGTCTGGTATTTCAAATGCAGGATGATTATCTCGATCACTATGTATCAACAGATGTCCTTGGCAAAGGCCGGTCGTCAGATATTGCCAATCAGAAAACTACTTTTGCCAGTTTATACAGCCAGTCAGAACTTTCCAGCCTTATCAGCGAGCACTACCAGCTTGCTACTAAGGCACTGGCAATATTTGGCGATAATGCGCAAAATCTGCTGGATTTAACCCACTCTATGGAACAGCGCAGCCTTGATGCAGCGCAAGCGTAATCAGAGTCTGTCATTTTTACGGAGGTGGGATGACAATTTCCATAACTTAAGAGCAGTGGGCACATAGGTATCAGGCCAAGGCGTTTTACATAGATCTGGCTATAGATTCAAAATTACACAAAATGCCGAATTAATAGTATAATATCTGCTTCATTACATAATTATCTACCAATAAAAAACTATGCCTTCAAAATTTAAAGAACTCACCGGCGATGCCTTATCGGAAAAAATTGTTTCCCTTCCTGCAGAGATAGAAAGTTGTCTGCCATTAGGAGATTCCTTTTATATGGTATACCCCGATCAAGGGAAAAAATGGCAATTACTGGTAGATTACAAGCCAGAAGATACAGAAGATGGCATCTATAGTCAGACACATAACAGACTGGTTCATCAGAGCGAGGCGCTTGATCAAGCGCAGGAAAAGCTTGCGCAAAACCAGCTTGAGGGCTCTGCATATAATAACGACAGCGCCTCATTGAAACTTCATCTTAATATTAATAATATTGGAGAATTGGATGAAACGATTATTCTTGAATTAATCAAACTTTTGATTACTGAGGCAACTGCAGCAAACAGTATGCAATTTCATTTTAAAATCATTGATCCACGACACCATATTCATCCACGGTTCGCTAATAACGATCAAATTACTATCTATTTTGATAAATATTCTTCTACAGCCGATATGCTTAGATTAGCTGAAACGGTCCATAATTTTTTTGCAAAAAACCTTATACCGGAAAACAGTAACCCTTTAGGACCAAAAGATCGGTTTGTTTTTAACCCCTTTGTTTCCGCCCGTTTTGATAACAATAAATTATTGCAAAAATATGGAGTATATCCTTTTTTTGATTTGGCGTTGAAGAAGTTTTTTTCAGATAACAGGCACAGTGATTTGAGCCACGTTCCATTATGTGCGTTTGAAACAGTTTTTAATCGGATATTGCTCTCAAGCGTGCAGGATTTACAAGTAAATTCCAGCAATGAACTTAATCAGGAAACTGATGAAAAAATACAGAGAGAATTTGCGGCTATGGTTCAGAATCCTAAGGCTTATATTGGAGCAAAACGTAAACGTGGAACACCCACTGAAAAGCAGATCAATGCGTTTAATATACTGTTAAGCTGTATTCAGAAAGAGTATGCTGAAATGGGATTAAAAGAAGCGGATGCTAACGAACTGCACTGGCGGTTAAGGCAAGCTTTTCGTATGTATCGTTTGAATAAAGAAGCTAATTTTTATACTTATACCCGCTTAAAAGATAGTTGTTTAAAAACGCTGCAAGATATAACCAGGGGTTTAAGCCGGGAAGAACAGAGACAAATAAACAGGCGCGTTATGGGAGTTATTACTTCTATCGGAGCGCCTTTTATGTATCAGAATAAAAGAAGCAAAACGGTGTTTTTTGCTAATTCTGATGACATGCCCCATCAAAAGCTATTGGAAAAAATGGGTAGTTCAGATGTATTTGTAATAAGAGCAAACTCCGGGAAGGGCGAGGAGAATTCCTCGCCAGCTCTATAGTTTAAGTAATTTTACGCGGCGCTCAAGGTTTTCATTTTACTCTCTCCCGATAGGGGCAGAGTTAAATTTTATCCAAGCGTTAGAATCAGAGTAAGAACCATTACCAGTCTCTCCAGTAGGCCTGGCGCTCCGGAACTCGCGCCCTGACGCAAATTCGAACGATTAAGCCTGGTTAACCCACTAACCAGACTTAATTAGAGTAAGCAGAAGATTTACTGTTCGGTCTGCAAGAATAAGATAAATACTTTATGGAAATTTAGTTAATTAACAATTATAAAGGCATAATAATGTTTTTGTGACAGCAAAAGCCAAGACAAACCTTATAAATACTCCTTTTCACCCATTGTTCAATTTATTAAAAATTTATATCATTTCAAAATATTAAAAAGTCATTTAAAAACCTATTTATGAGAAACCATGGGGAAATTATTTGGGTATGCTCGAGTGAGCACTGATGATCAAAATTTGAACTTGAAAATTGATGCCTTGACGGGTTTAATTACAGAAACGGGGCAAATGCGAACCAGGATCTTAATTTTGTATAAAATAAGTTCTTTATTGCTAAGAACACCAAACTTTATCTCACTAAAAACTCTTTAAAAATTGGTTATATTCCTCTATACATAAGAGGTTTTACGAATAAGACTGTTCGCATTTGCCCCGTTTCTGTCAATAAGAAGAGGACATAATGTTCAACAAATCAATAAAAACTATTTTTTTAGCAGGAATATATTGTTCTTTTCTTGCTGTCTGTTTTGCCGGACCAAAGCATACAGATATTACCAGTGATGTACTGGTTGCCATGAAGGCATATAATATACCTGTAGTTGGTTATGCCATTATAAAAAACAATGAGATAGTCGTTTCACAAACCCTGTCTATTTATTCCAGCCTGAAAGTTTCGAAAAGCTCGCTCTTTCAGGCTGCATCCATTAGCAAAAGCATTGCATCGTATGGCGCGCTCAAACTGGTTTCAGAAAACAGGTTAAAGCTTGATGAGCCCGTAAATAGCCAATTAAAAAGCTGGAAGATACCGACTAATGAATATAATGAAAATGACCCGGTTATTTTAAGACAATTGCTGGATATGACATCGGGACTGTCTGTTTCCGGATTTCCAGGTCATGAACAGGATAAAAAATTACCAACCCTTCAGGAAGTACTGGATGGCAAGCCTCCCTCTAATACCCTGCCTGTCAGGGTATTTTATAAACCTGGAACACAATACTTCTATTCCGGCGGTGCTTTTCAGGTTCTCGAACAACTGATGGAAGATACAACCAGTCAACCATTTTCATCCTGGATGGAAAATGAAATTTTAAAGCCACTGAAAATGAATCAGAGCATTTTCCAGTATCCGCTGGACAAAAAATTTCATTCCATAGCAATTCCGGGATTTTTATTAGATGGAACCATGATTAAAGGTGGATGGAATAATTATGCAATATCTGCTTCCGGGGGATTATGGTCAACTCCAACCGATTTAGCCCGATTTGCCATAAGCGTTTCAAAATCCTGGCTTGGAAAAGATAATGAAATCATTAAACAATCCGTTGCCAGAATGATGCTTGCCCGTCAAAAGAATACAGACTATGGTTTGGGTGTTGTGGTCAATGGCAGTGGGAAGAATTTGAATTTCAGAAAAGCTGGCCATAATCTTGGCTATCATAGCCAACTAATCATGTTTCCTGAAAGTGGAGACGGCGTTGTTGTCATGACCAATTCTGAAAATGGTGGATCGCTTATTAACTATATGATTCCATTGATTGCTCAAAAATACCACTGGCCATGTTATTTTCCATATTTCGACGAACTCATCACAATTCCAGAGCGAGCATGTTAATAAAAAATTTTGTGAGAAAAATAACCTGAATCCATCAGAAAGCTTACTTTTGGGGATTCTTTCACAGGCCCCCATTCTTATGGAAAACAACACCTCTATATACAGGGGTCATGCTGTAGCAAGCGTTATGTTTATTGGTGGGCAGATGGCATTTACAGCAAGGTTCGCATGGACGATAAGCTGTGCCTTCTAGTGATTATTGGTGTCCGAGAGCGGATTAAAGGAACTTGTCGCCGTTTGTGATGGCTATCGGGAATCAACGGCTAGCTGGGAAAAAGTGCTGTTAAACTTACGTCAACGCGGCCTGCCTGCAGCACCTAAATTAGCGATTGGGGATGGTGCCTTAGGGTTTTGAGGAGCGATAAGCAAAGTTTATCCAGAAACCCGGCATCAACGATGCTGGGTGCACAAAACAGCTAATGTGTTGAACAAACTCCCCAAGTCTATGCAGCCTAAGGTGAAAGCTTCGCTACATGAGATTTGGATGGCTGAAAAGCGGGAAGATGCCTATATTATCCTATAAGCCTGATTGATTTCAATCAGGCTTATAGCTTGTTACATTTAAATTACATTGCTCCTTATCAGAATACTCAGCACGTAATTTTGCAATTATTTCTCCTGCAGGTTGCGCTCCCCCAAGCCCATGATGTTTCTTGTCATACAATGTTGTATCTATTGCAGTACCAGAAGAGGAGGTTTTAAATAATACCGGTCCAATATAATCGAAATTAAACTCAGGATTATTTTTTAATAACTTTTGAGCATTTTTCTCTGTAAGTTTAAGATTGTATTTATTAAAAAAGGGGATATTCGAAAGTGTCTTTTTTGTCCAATTACTTGCCAAAGCATTAGCATGCAATTCCATTAATAATCTAACTTTATTAAGATTGCCAATATTATGTAGCATTTTTTATCTCTTACAACTGTAATTTTAGTAAGGATATAATATAACGATGTAGCGTTAAACGCTATGCCTGTTTTGATTGCAATTCTGTTGCATTTGTGGGTGATCATTATATTATTTCAATAAAAATGATTAAAGCGGTTTGCGTATTGAGCTCTAACTGGCGTTCTGGATTTTGATCAAAGCTTCTGACTCGAACTTTAGCTTACCCATTTTCCACTCACCGGATATCCTTAACAAAAATGTCAGATTGAACTCTATAACTTTTTTAATAAATATGTCAGCAAATAATACAAAGCTATTTTTCTGACAGTGTTTTAAGGCCTTTGCCTGACATCAGGTTAGGGTATACCCTAGTGATAGGCAGCATTAAAAACTTGATTGTACTTTGCTGGCAAATAATCAACCAAAAATGTCTTGAGGATTATTTTTTCTTGTTGCCCGCCGACTTCTAGATTATTGTTGCCTTAAGGTGAAATAAAAAGGATTTTTCTGCGATGATAGTTGAACATCATGATATGGACGCAACGACTGATAACGCATTTGAAACGCTTATAGAAAAAGGACAAACTTTTGTTGATAAATCCCGGTTTCTTCGCTGGATAGATGGCGCGGGGATTAACATCCTTATGTGCGGAGAAGGGTGGGGGAAGTCTACAAATCTCTCTATGCTCCGTTCTTTTTTATCAAATCATGAGCCGCATCAAAGTGAATTATTTAAGGACTTAGCCATTAGTCGGCAAGGGGCTTACGGCAAATTTCAAGGCAAATACCCAGTGCTTTGGCTCGATTTTTCAAAACTTGGCTATGGCAGTACTGAAAAAGAAATAAAAGACGACTTGGTTGCTTCTGTTAGGAACTTGTATCAAAACTTTGAGCTAGAGCCGCCCAAAGACTTGGCTAGCAACAGATTACCAAGAGAAGTTCAGCGGCTTAGTGTTACACTCCGTGAGCGCTTTGGTTTACAACCAATTTTAATCATTGACGACTATGATAAACCAACCCGAATTGCTCACTATGGTGGTTTTTACCAAGCAATTAATTCGATTATTGAAGGCCTGTTGACTGCATGCTTAAAAAATACCGCTTACGTATGCCAGGCATTTTTAATTGGGCAAACCCGACCTGGCGATAAGCAAGTACCAACTAACTTTAATAATTTTAGCTTATACAGTATTTTTGATAGAAAGTTTCAGGGTATTTTTGGTTTTAGTCAGGAGGAAGTGAAAACGCTTTTTACCGCTCATAACCAAACCCTGGCAGAAGAGGACTGGCAGCAGCTTTCTTTGTGGTATGGCGGCTATTATGTTGCAGGTAAAGAATATTATAACCCCCGCTCGATTACTTGCTATTTAAATCAACTAAAGCTCGGCAATGCAGAGTTTAAGCCGTTTTTATCAAGTGAAAGCCCTTTTTTCAAAACCCTTTCTCCAGCAATTGTTACCCAATTAGGCAGCTTACTGAAAAACAATGCGGCAACGATTCGTCTAAGAACCGATGTATTTTCTAATTATTATCCAGGGAGTGAGGCAAGTGAAGCAGTCATGTTAAATCGATTGTTGTATAGCCAAATTTTAACGCCTACCCAAGCCACAAGTGATTTTGATAGTGGTGACTTCATTGAGGTAAAGCTTCCTAATCAGGAAATAACCTATTTTATTAAAAACCTTTTAGTCATGCATTATCAATGGAACGAAAGCTGTTTATCTAAAAAAGAGGTGATGACGTTCATTGGACAATATTTAACAGAAAATCCCAAGGCATCAATGGATGCAATTATTGAACTGGGCGCACTTGTCCATCAAAACAAATTCATTGAGGCGTCTGCGATGGTTAACACACTGAAAGCTAATCAAACCAATAACTGTTCTACTCAAGATAAAGACGATTCAGTAACATTGAGCCCGATTAGAATTTTAACTAATAATTCGCTCGGCTCTCCTATCCATTCTAATCGTAATAGTGCATTAATGATTGAGCAAAAAGAACAATCATTTCTTCCTTCTATGCAATAACCAGTACAGCGAAAATATATAACAACTTTCATAAGGCCTGGTTAATGTAAAAACCAGACTTTTCTTGCATAATTGTGCGGTACTCGCCTTCTTAAATAAGCTCAAAAAATTACCCAACCTCCTGGTTAAGCCGAAGCACTTTAATCATGACTAAACCATGTCTTTCCAGATACAAAATTAGGGATTAGCACTTACGGATGAAGTGGGAACCACAGGCTCAACCTTTTGATAATCTACACCATCAATTTTAATGGTATTACCATCACGTTCCACCATAAACCCTTCATAGTCCTTATCATCAATGGTAATTTTTAATTTTAAGCTTTTTTTATCGTTGCCAAATTTAAATTTTTGAGCCATAGCGCTACTTGCAAGAGATTTCCATGTTTCAACGCCATCAATTTCCATTGAGTAAGCGCCTTTTGTATGCACCTTCCTTGTTTTAGTGTTGATATATAAATTGCCATTAAAGGTATTGATATCAAATGCTTTTCTACTGCCTAACATAATCGCTCCTGAATGATAAATAATTAGTGTGTATCGTAAAATAAGCCCTTTTCAATTTCAATTGATATTCAATCTTTCATACGACTCAATCTTCATAAAATTATAATGTAATCATTTGATTATCTCTTAAATTTACAGGCATAAGCGATTAATTTGCGCAAGCTCTCCATTAATTGCCCATGCTGGTAATTTAAAGTAATATATCACTACCATCTTAATGATAATTAAATACTTTAAGTAAAAACCAAGGAAAACCATGAGAAATTATACTGAAAGAGATAGACAAAATGTCATGAATGAATTCGTTCAAACGCTTAATGCTTGGCCTGGCAGTCAACAATTTCCCACTCTCTTGCAAAGTGAAGGACCTCGCCAGGCTGTTATTAGTCATATCAGAGCAGGTATAAGCGCTAATGAAATAAATTTAGAACTAATAAAATTAATTATAAAAAATAATCATTTTAGTAAAGAAGAAAATGAGGAATTTTTTTCTACATGCTTAGCTTTACTAATCCAATATTATTATGAGAATGTGCTACACGGTAAGCCCGTTGATTTCAAATTCCCCATTGAGAAAAAAACACTTAACTTGAGTGAAAATCGGTATCGATTTGAAGCAAGATTTGCGGGTGAAATTTATCAAAATCTCACCTCCACTTCTGAGCGTGATTCAAATAACGGTCCTTCATTGTAGTCATTTTTTTAAGTTAGTTTTTTTGTACCTGGTTTGGTTAATAACTTTTCTTCTATCTTAAAGCACCACTGATAAGTGGGGCTTTAAGTTCTAGCCTATCTTTACATAAATCAGACTTATTAAAGTTACTGAACTCAAGGCTCCATAATATGAACTTCAAATACAGACCAACTATGTTTGTAATTTCAAGCCTATAAGATTACTATTCAGCTCCCTGTTATTAAGCTTTTAGGAGCTGTATTTATGAAAAAAACTGTATTAATTACTGGTGCTAATCGAGGAATTGGTTTAGGCCTTGTTAAGGAGTTTTTAAAAAATGATTATCGAGTTATTGCAACCTGTAGACAACCATCAAAAGCTGAGCTGCTTAATGAGATTGCGAGAGAAAACACTAGTCTGCACATCTATCAGCTCGATGTGAATTGTGAATCTGATTTCATTAAGTTAAAACAAGAACTTAAAGATATCGGTATTGATACATTAATTGCTAATGCAGGTATCAAAGGCTATGACAATCCTGAGCGCCGCACAATGGCATTTTGGGAATTCACTAGCAAAGAAATGAATGCGGCCTACGAAACAAATGTTACAGGCGCACATATGACAATTAAAACTTTTTTACCTCTTGTCAATCAAAGCCAAGACAGAGCCATTTTTGCTATGGGCAGTGGTATAGGCAGTATTGCTGATAACCAAAGTGGTGGCTCAGCTCCCTACCGCTGTAGCAAATCTGCTTTACACCAGCTGATTGAAACAGTAGACCGTGATTGTCGCAATAGTACTACTTATTCATCGATTATCGCAGCAACATTGATCCCTGGCTTTGTGAAAACTGATATGGGTGGTCCTAACGCTCGGTTAACGGTTGAGGAATGTTGTTCACGCCTTTATCAGCGCATACAAGAAGTTATTGAAAGCCGAGAAACTAACAAATTAATCATGCATGATAGATCTGCCATGCCGTTTTAACTAATTTCTCTATGGGCTTGTTCCGCCTATTGAACAAAATGCAATGGGTGGATCAGTAAATAGATTAATAATTATGAAAACTATTAATACCGTATTTAGCGCTTTTGCAGTATAGAATTATTGGACTTTGGTGTTAAGAAAAATCCTCTCGAGCTTGGAATAGATTATTTTAATCAATCAGCAGATATTGTATCGACTTCCAAGTCCATAGTTAATGGCAGTGAGAACCCCATTGAGTTCCGCATTAACAAGGACCACAGACCGCTTTTTCGAGCTCAAACTTTTCAACCAATGACCACTTTTTTTCATTTACAGAATATTTATCACGACGGATGGACAAAACATCCTGTTCTATATTTAAATAAGGATTTAGCGATCGCATAAGCCCTATTGCTTTCGAGGGACTCATGGATATTTTAACAACAAAACGATCTATTTCATAATTAAGATGCATCTTCTCAAGCATACCATCGATCTGCATTTCGCTAATAATCTCTCCAGATCCCGCGCTACGTTTAAAACCATGCCCTAAACAAGCTTTAAACTCATCCATAGTTAAATTAGAAACCGCATCATTACTATAGACGAGGTAACAGGATTCTTCTTTCGCAGGTGGAAACAGGATGGCTGAGCAATTAAATTGCTTTTCTTTTTCGGCCTTTACTTCTTTAAAGTCTTTCATCCCTAACACTTCCTAATAGTTTATAAAATTTCGTCGGAATAGCTTAAAATAAAATTAACAATCTGTCGATGATTTGGCGAGTATCAGATTAATTGCGCCATTGAGGAAAAACATTGAAAATTAATTCACCGAAGGCTGTCGTTGTATCAATTGCGGGCATCTGGGAGCGCCAGGATGACTTCATGCGTGTTTGCAAAAAGCTTTTAAAGGAAAGGGCTTACCCGCTCTGAACTTGCAGGGCCTCACCCCTAAACGCGCGATAGAAACCGATTACGCGGCACCGGATCGGCTGGCATTGATCAATTCGTAAATCCGATAACATAACCATTCGGCCGCATAATGTACAACCATGACACTGCGATAAGGAAAGGTATGGCTTTCCTGTTTTTCCTCTCCCTGAAGATGATAAGTAATTGTAATCGTTGTATCACCGCCATGCTGTTGCCCAGACCAGTATTCCTGCAGTCCATCAATTCGAAAAGCAAAGTCGGGGTTAGCGTGTGTGGTGAAACTCAGGACGGAATAATTTGCGGGTTTTTGAATTAAAGTCTGTAACAGTCCGCCGGTTGCATTATCCTGAATCAGAACTGACTGATGCCAGGCAGCAAGCGCTTCTGCCAGCTTTTCAGACGCCTTTTGCTCTACAGAGGCAATAATATGCGGCGCCAGCAAGGGGGCGACAATCGCTGTAATCGTATTGAGCAAATCTGCCTGGCAGCGTACCTTGCACTCTACGTAGGGTGTTTCCAAACGGTAACCGGTTACGCAATTAATGTCTTTTAGCGCATCATCCAATTGTTGAGAAATCTGTGCCTCAGCAACTCCAAATACGCGCCATTTTAACACTTGGGTTGAATCGTGTTGCAGCTTCTGTACTATCGGCAATACATGGTTATTGAACATCGGCATACATTCCCGCGGCGGCCCGGGAAGTAAAATGTACAGATGTTCCTGATGCCAATAATAACAACCCATTGCAGTGCCATTCGGATTCGGCAGCAAAACAGCATCTGCCGGAAATTTGGCTTGTTGCCGGTTCCCTTCAGTTAAAGACATGGTAGTGCGTAACAGGCGGTTTTGTATATGCTCAATCGCCTCTGGAAATTCTACCAGTGGTTGATTAATGAACCGACTCAAAGCATAACGGGTGCGATCATCAGACGTTGGGCCCAGCCCCCCGGTGATGAGAATAACCTGATGTTGAGCGGCGAGATAGGCAATACTGCTGTAAATTTCATTTTCTTCATCGGTACATGACATATGCAGGCCGACTGTTAATCCTTCTGAATTCAGGGCATGTGCCAATTGATATCCATTAGTATTTAAAGTATCGCCGTAAACGATTTCATCACCGGTGGCCAGTATTGCTATTTTCATGAGAAGCGTCCTCCAGTTTTATTGCGCCGCGGCGCTGAATGTGATTTTCGCCGGGCTTGAATTGAATTCCCCAGAAAGAATAAACAGGCCTGGCGCCAGACAGATAACGGCCGTCAGCTAGTACAAAAGGTTGTTTTGAAGCAAGTACCAGATAATCGTCAGTAAACCATTGGAAAATGGCAAATTCCCGCATTAACGTTGGGGAGCTCTGAACAAAGGCTGGTAATTCGTTGTTGAATAACGGAAGCCTGGCAACAGGGGTTAACTGGCTGGCTTTATAAAGTGGGGTATAGACGTCTGCAACGAATAAATCTTTACCGGCCTGACCTACCAGTCGCCAATGCGTTGAACTCGCCAGCTTTGGAAAAGCGCGGACACGCGTCAAGTGCAGGTTATTAGCGGCGCTATAGTGATAACCTGCCGTAAGGGCGCGCTGGTGTTGAACCGCGTTAAAAGCCAGGAACAAGGCGGCAAAAACCAGGCTGATAATAACGCCTTTGCGGCTGCTAAATACAATAGTCCAGACAATGCCTATTAATAGAATAATGGTAAATAGCGGATCGACAATTGAAACAATATCCCAGCTAATTCGAACATTGGAAAAAGGCCAGTATAGCTGTGTGCCATAAGAGGTAAAAGCATCCAGCAGTCCGTGGGTTGCATAACCGATTAACGCAGCGCCCAGGGTATATCCCCATTGGACGCGGAAACGCTTAAAGAGCAATAGAATCAGGGTAACAATGATTGCTCCAGTGGGTATAAAGATTAGCGAATGGGTAAAACTGCGATGATAAAGCATGGTGAGCAGCGGCTCTTGCTTTGAGCTAATCAAAACATCCAGATCTGCGGCCATCCCGGCCAATGCGCCTACCAACCAGGCATTGCGCGGATCTTTATGGTGTAACCCGGCTTGGGCGCAGGCTGCGCCCAATACTCCTTGTGTAATCAAATCCATAGTTTATACCTGTTTGATAACCATCTGTGAACAAGGCATTGGAACAGATTCTTGTTCTAATGATATTTTAATTGTTTCTTGTAAATTGTTTTTTATTGTACTGCTATCTTTGGTATCGGCCCAGGCGCTAACAAGCAATTCAACAGCTGAATCGGTAATGTTATTAACGGTAACCGAAGGTTTGGGTTCAGCTAATACACCCGGACAATTCGTTGTCGTATTAAACAGCAGATTTTTGACTGTAATCAGATCAGCGTTATAGGCCACAGGTATTTTTAAATCAATCCGACGGGTAGTAAAATAGCTGAGATTGGTAATATCGGCTTTCATCATTGCTTCATTGGGTATACGTACCAGCCTGTTATCCGAGGTTTTGATTTTAGTGGATAGCAAATCAATGGAATCTACAATGCCGCTTATGCCTTTCACTTCAATATTATCGCCAATCTGGAACGGGCGTTCGAATAACATAAAGATACCGCTCACCAGATTGGATGCTGCAGTTTGGGACGCAAAACTGATTGCTACGGTAAATACCCCTGCTGCTCCTAATAATACGCTTAAATTAAAGCCTAATTGCTGTAAACCAGCGATAATAAACAGTAACAGGGTGATATAAAAAACGAAACGGCTGATAAGCATGACATGATGCGGCGAAAACCGGTTAGCCATTGTACGTTCAAGCAGGCGGCTGAATCGCTGGGCAAAAACATAACCGACAAGAAACAATCCCAAGGCATAAAGAATATTGATAAATTTTGCAGTATGAAAAAAACTCATTAGATACTATCGATAATTCACAAGCCTTTATTCTGGCCTTTAGCCGTGATTACGTCAAGTTGGCAGAGCGCAAGGGCTCAAGGTTTATTTCTGTTGAGATGGAGTGTTGGGCTTTACAGCCCATAGCCGTCAAGCTAAGGAATTAAATTTCTATATTTCACAATATCGTTCGGGCTGAGGAAGCGCTTTAGCGCTGTCTCGAAGCCTGTGGTACAGTGCCACGCCTTCGAGACAAATGCTCCGCATTTTCCTCAGGCCGAACGAATATGGACTGTAAAACACATAGCAGTCAGTTAAGGAATTTTGTACATTTACTATTCTAATTTCCTATGTACCTGGCATAGCTTGACGGCTATGGGCTGTAAAGCCCAGCATTCGTTTAGCCGCCCTGCTCTTCTTCTTTTAACTCATCAATCAACTGCATCAGGTCATAGCACAGCTGCTTTGTGCCTTCACCGCTGATTGCCGAAATGGCAAAAACCTTATCCTGCCACTGTAAACCATCAACAATATACTGCGTCATCTCTTTCCGTGCTTCCTCATCTGGCAGCATATCCATTTTATTCAGCACCAGCCACCGCGGCTTACTAAGCAATTCGGCGTCATACTCTTGCAATTCATTAATAATGACTTTCGCCAATTCTACCGGATCGCTGCCATCTACCGGCATCACATCAACCACATGCAACAGCACACAGGTTCTTGCCAGATGCTTGAGAAAACGGTGGCCAAGGCCTGCGCCTTCCGCAGCCCCCTCAATTAATCCTGGGATATCAGCCATAACAAAGCTTTTATGAGGTGCAATGCTTATCACACCAAGATTTGGATGCAAGGTTGTAAAAGGGTAATCGGCAACTTTTGGTCTTGCACTTGAAACTGCGCGAATCAAAGTTGATTTGCCTGCATTAGGTAAACCAAGCAATCCAACATCAGCCAATACTCTCAGCTCAAGCTTCAAACGGCGAGCTTCGCCAGGTGTGCCGGGACTGGTTTGGCGTGGTGCGCGGTTAATACTGCTTTTATAGCGGGTATTGCCAAGTCCATGGAAGCCACCCTGGGCAACCAGTAAACGATCGCCATCATGGTTGATATCGCCTAACAACTCACCGGTTTCATAATCATAAACCATGGTGCCTGTTGGAACATGGATGATTAAATCTTCACCTTTTTTGCCAGTACAATTGCCGCCCATACCTTGCTGACCATTTTCAGCCTTATAATGGCGCTGATAACGAAAATCAACCAGCGTATTCAGCTCACTATTCGCCTCAAGAAAAATACTGCCGCCATCACCGCCGTCGCCGCCATCCGGGCCGCCGCGTGGAACAAATTTTTCCCGTCTAAAACTCAAACAACCATGACCACCATTACCGGCTTCAACATTAATGATTGCTTCATCAACAAATTTCATTATTCACACCTAAAAAAAAAGCCCCATGACGGGGCTTATGCCCGAATCCGTTTATACAACGGACCGCGGCATGTCGAATTTAATTATTCTTCGACAGCAACAATTTTAACGTATTTACGTTTTTGAGCCCCTCTAACGACAAAGGTAACATATCCAGCAACCAATGCGAATAAGGTATGATCACGACCTACTCCAACACCTTCACCGGCATGGAAACGGGTACCACGTTGACGAACAAGAATTTCGCCAGCATTTACCAATTGACCGCCAAAGCGCTTAACGCCAAGGTACTTAGGATTCGAGTCGCGGCCGTTGCGTGTACTACCGCCTGCTTTCTTATGAGCCATTTCTTTCTCCCGATTATTTGCTTACCGCAGTAATTTTAACTTGCGTATAGTATTGTCGATGACCCATTTGTTTCATGTGGTGCTTACGACGACGGAATTTGATGATTTTAACTTTTTTGTGGCGGCCATGGCCAACAACTTCAGCTTTCACTGCAGCTTTAGCAACAAACGGGGTACCACAAGTAATTTTATCGCCATCGGCGAGCATGAGTACATCACCAAAACTGACTTCACTTCCTACATCAGCAGAAAGCAGTTCCAGTTTGATAACATCGCCCTCTTTAACGCGATATTGTTTACCGCCCGATTTAATTACCGCATACATAGCTAATCTCCAAGTCGCCTAATTGGCTTTCACAAATTCAACAAAGTGGCATATTCTATGAAATTACGGCTAAGACTTCAAGTCGATTTTAAAATTATCTCTATTATTGCTTTGTATCGGACAATTTTTTTTATTCCGTGTGGCTGGGTCGTTCCGACCCAACATTACCAATTTTCAGTCACTTTTCAAGCCTGAAGCGCTCAAAATTGAAAATAGCATTTTGAAGTTTGGCAACTGTATTATATAATGCCTCGCCTTTTACAATTTTATGTGCTTGCCCTGGTCGCGGGATTAAGCGTGAGGCAATTACCTATTTTCGGAGATTTTTAATGTCTACAATCGTTTTAGAAGCAGAAACAAGAAGTGATATAGGGAAAGGTGCGAGCCGCCGCCTACGTCGTCTTGAAAATAAAGTTCCAGGTGTTCTTTATGGCGGCGACAAAAAGCCGGTATCCATTCACCTGCCGCATAATAAAGTTATCAAAGCCCTGGAAAGCGAAAGCATTTACTCCAGTATTTTTGATCTGAAAATTGATGGTAAAACTGAGCACGTTATTTTAAAAGCGCTGCAACGCCACCCATACAAACCAGTTGTTATGCACATGGATCTGCAACGCGTATCTGCAAAAGATATTCTGATTAAGAAAGTGCCTGTTCATTTTATCAATGAGCAAACTTCAAAAGGCATCAAAGCGGGTGGAATGATTAACCACACTATGACTCAAATCGAAATCCGCTGCCAGGCCAAAGACCTGCCAGAATTTATTGAGATCGATATGAGCAGCGTTGAGCTGGATGACGTTGTCCACTTATCGGATCTGAAACTGCCAAAAGGCGTACAATTAACCGTTGATCTTACTGATGGAAGCCACAATCTGCCAGTAGTCAGCATTCACGCGCCAAAAGGTTCTGCTTCTGATGAAAGCAGCGAAGGATCATCTGCTGAAGAAACATCAGCAGAATAAAAAAGATAATCTTTTTCAAGAGGCGGTCATCCGCCTCTTTTTTTATGCTACTATTTAGCCACAGATCCGGCTTTTCAGCGAAATTTTAGATTCAGAATAATATGACGATCAAATTAATAATCGGCTTACGCAACCCAGGCTCGGCTTATGAACACACACGCCATAATGCCGGTGCATGGCTCGTTGAAGCATTGGCTCAGCGTAACAGCGTCAAATTTAAATTAGAAAAAAAACTGCATACTGAAGTTGCTGGCCTTGAGCTAAACAATCAGGCATGCCGGCTGTTGTTACCCACTACATTTATGAACCAAAGCGGCCTGCCAACCCGAGAGGCCGCGCAGTTCTATCGCATAACCCCTGATGAAATCCTGATCGTGCATGATGAGCTGGATTTGCCAACAGGAAGAATGAAACTGAAAACAGGGGGCGGCCATGGCGGACATAATGGCTTGCGCAGTATCATTGCCTCATTGGGCAGTAGTGATTTTCATCGTCTGAGAGTCGGAATTGGCCATCCGGGACATAAGGATCTGGTACATAATTACGTCCTGGGCAAACCCGGCCAGAGCGACAGGCAACTGATGCATGACGCGATTGATCGCGCTATTGCCGTCATGCCAACTATTATATGCGGTGATCTGGCAGCAGCCATGAACACCTTAAACTCTTAATTTTATCGAGGTAGTTATGGGATTCAAATGCGGAATCGTTGGTTTGCCTAATGTGGGAAAATCAACCCTGTTTAATGCGTTAACCCAGGCAGGTATTGAAGCGGCAAATTATCCGTTTTGTACGATTGAACCGAATGTCGGCATTGTCACCGTGCCTGATCCCAGGCTTGATGCTTTAAGCGCAATTGTCAAACCTGAACGTGTGGTTCCTACTACCATGCAGTTTGTCGATATTGCCGGTCTGGTGAAAGGCGCCGCCAAAGGCGAAGGCTTAGGCAATCAGTTTTTGGCCAATATCCGGGAAACCGATGCGATTGCCCATGTGGTACGTTGTTTTGAAAATTCTGATGTAATCCACGTCGATGGCAAGGTCAATCCACTCAGTGATATCGAAGTTATTAATACTGAACTGGCGCTGGCTGACATGGAAAGCGTGGAAAAAGCGCTGATGAAAGTTCAGAAAACCAGCAAAAGCGGTAACAAGGACGCAATTCTGGAAAAGCAAATCCTTGAAAAAGTCAAAGCGCATCTTGATGAGGGTTATCCAGTTCGCTCGCTTGAACTCTCGCAAGAAGAAAATACTATTATAAACCGCTTATTTTTGTTAACTGCAAAACCCGTACTTTATATTGCGAATGTTGATGACAATGGCTTTGAAAACAATCCATTATTGGATCAGGTGAAAGAATTTGCCAAACAGGATAACGCCAGTGTAGTTGCGTTAAGTGCGGCAACTGAAGCTGAAATTATTGAGCTTGATGAAGCCGACAGAGAAGAATACATGGCTGATATTGGTATGAGTGAGCCTGGGCTTAACCGTGTTATCCGAGCCGGCTATGAACTACTGGGCTTACAGACTTATTTCACTGCCGGGGTGAAAGAAGTACGGGCATGGACCGTTGAAAAAGGCGCTACCGCGCCCCAGGCGGCAGGCGTCATTCATACTGACTTTGAGAAGGGCTTTATTCGCGCAGAAGTCATTGCCTATGATGATTTTATTGCGCTGAAAGGCGAGCAAGGCGCGAAAGAAGCTGGAAAGCTTCGCCTGGAGGGTAAAGAATATATAGTTTGTGATGGCGATGTCATGCATTTCCGGTTTAATGTATAAATAATTATACAATTAGGGCTATGTTGAAATTAATTGTAGCTTGAAAAACCATTTTCTGAGATAATAAAAAAAATAAAGAAATTATGATGTAGGTTGGGTCGTTTTGACCCAACAAAATTTTTTATCAAGCACTCCAGACCGGAAAGTGATTGAGATTACTAATGTTGGGTCAGAACGACCCAACCTACACTTCATACAAAAAAATTGTCCTGTACAAATGTTGGGGTCGGAACAGCGCAACCAACATTGAGAGAGTATTTGGTAGGAAAAATGACATGGAAAATGTGTTAATCTGTTTAATTCTTCTGCTTATATTAGTTGTAGCTGGCATCCTGTCACGAGCAGCCCCCTCTTTCCCTGCGCCTTTAATCCAAATCATCCTTGGAGCAGCAACAGCCACCTTTTTCCCTACTTTCCATGTTGGCTTTAATCCTGAAGTATTCATGCTGCTGTTTATTCCTCCACTGCTTTTCAGCGACAGCTGGCGCTTCCCCAAACGGGAATTTTTGATAAATTCACGCGCAATTATTATGCTTTCGATCGGCCTGGTATTGTTCACTGTAGCCGGGATGGGCTATTTTATCCATTGGCTGGTTCCCACAATACCATTAGCGGCTTCGTTTGCCCTGGCTGCAGCATTATCGCCTACCGACGCCGTAGCTTTAAAATCAATGACCGCTAAATCCGGTATTCCTGACCGAATTAAACATATTCTGCAAGGCGAGGCGTTACTGAACGACGCCTCGGGTCTGGTTTCATTTAAATTCGCTATCATAGCATTGCTCACCGGTTTCTTTTCGCTCACCGATGCCGCAGTAAGCCTGGTCATTATCGGCGCCGGCGGTTTGATTACCGGTATGGTGCTAACCTACTTGTTTATGGCGGTTTTGGGTCGGCTGAATCATACTCGGGATGATGAAACGACTATTGATAATCTGTTGTTATTACTATTGCCCTATGCAGCCTTTCTGGCTGCCGAACGGCTTGGATTTTCCGGCATTCTGGCTGCAGTCTCTGCCGGTTTTACTGTTGATAAGGCAGGATTTCTTGATAAAACCATGGCAAATATGCGGATTGAAGGCCGTTTTGTCTGGGGTCTGTTGGAAGTAACCCTCAATGGTATTGTCTTTATTCTGTTAGGGTTGTATTTACCCAACTCACTGGTTTTAATTGAGCAAACGGGAACAACTTTTGCCGAGTGTGCAGTCATTATCTGCATCATTACCCTGATGTTGATTGGTTTTCGCTTTTTATGGATTTATCTGACTTTACCATTTGAAGCCCTGATTGCCCGCCGTATGCATACTTCCTGGCAATTCCCCAATTTAAAAATAGTTACCGCTATAGCCTTTGGCGGTGTACGCGGCGCTATTGCGCTGGCAGCAATTTTATCGCTGCCGGCCTTTATGCCTGACGGTGCGTTTTTGCCGGTCCGCGATTTGTTAATTGCTATTGTAGTTGGGGTGGTATTATGTTCGCTAGTGCTCAGTACCGCCGTATTGCCACTGATCTTACCCGGTTTGAAAAATTTAATCAGCCATTCCCCGGAAGAAGAAGAAAACGACGCCCGTATTTATGCTGCTCAAGCCGCCATTCGTGCTATCCAGGCTAAAACTGAAGCCTTGATGAATGGTTTATCCGACTCTGAAACCAAACTATGTGAAGAGATTAGCCATTCGCTGGTCGCAACGCTTAACCAATTTATCGAAGCATCCAGCTCGGGCAATGACAGCGCGAGAAAAACCAGTATCAAAGCGCTTGAACTTGAGGAAACATTACGGCTGGCAGGCCTTGATGGCGCCCGCAAAGAGTTACGTGCGCTACGCCGTCGGGGAGAGATTAATAATACCACTCTGGTTTCGGTCATGCATCGGCTTGATCTAAGGCAGATATCATTGCTCAATGAGCGTAAAAAATCTATCGAATCTATATGATTCCTGCCTCAACCAGATCATTTACGCCCAATCAAACACGGGTTGCTAGCCATAATTCGGGCATGCAACTCACTGATCATCCCTTCGCCATGAAAACCGCCATTAATCATTTCATTAGAGTTAATATAGCTTATTCCCACTGAAAGCCCTGCTCCAATATCATATTCCGCAATCTGATCCACTGCTTGCTTCATCCGGTCCAAAAGAATCAGGCAACCATCCTGGTCAGTCATTGGCAATAAAAAGAGCATCGTATCATCCAGCCGGGTTGACAGATCGCTCTCGCGAAAAATCTGACGCAGATTTGTAAAAAAATGCCCCATTAAACGCTCGGTATTTACTACCCCCTGCTGCTCCACCAACTCTTTTTCATTGGTAATCTGTAAAGTCATTACACTGAAATAAACCATGCTATACCGCTCAGCCAATTTCACTTGCCAATTGACTATCGACATAAAGGCAACATAATCCACAACCTTGAAAAAATGATCAAAATTGCGGTATATCCCTTTTTCAATTCCGCGCACCAGATATTCCGAACGCCGGGTAATGGCATAGTCATACAATCGGCGCGAACCTAATTCATCCTGAGTACTACTCTTGTTACAGGCCAGGCAAACAATATCAATTTCACTATCGGCAAAAAAATGGCCGCAGCTATTGCAAAGTTTATCCTCAAGCGGTTTTTCATAATCAATACCCAACTCCAGCAACCGGGTATTACAGCGACTGCAGATTAATCGCTCCTGCCGCAGGAACTCAGGTACTGGACCAATTTTTCCGCAAGAGAAACAATGGACAAAACGTTGTGGTTTGATATCAATTGAATGGCAACTCGGACAGCTGCTTTTCATATTAAGCAACCCGGATTCACAATTGGCGCAGGTTTTTATCTCATCCACAAGCGTGACCGGCGCGAGCAAATCACGCATCGCCAAATCCTGCAAAAATGTCCAGCTGTCAAAATGCGGTTGATTCGGAATTAACACGGACAATAGCGGATATTCAAGCGCATAGCGCGAAAAATGGCTGACAAATCCCTTTAACTTTAATTCACCGCGCGAATAGAGATAAGTTAACAGAATACTTTCCTTATCGGCGCTACTCAACATCGACAAGGCGATATTCCGTGTACGCTCATGAATTAAAGCAGCTTTCTGCATCATGCCTGCATCAGCGGGACCATCAAAAATATCTCTAAAATGGGGTCCGACGTCACCATGATAAAATACTGGCGTAAAGCGATATTCGGGAATAGCCCTCAAAGCAGCCATCTGATTTAACCAGCTTTGGCCCTCGCGTTTTGATAAAATCACGGCATAAGGAGAAGTTTCCGGTAATTCATTGAGAGTGCAGGCTTTTTCAACCTCCAGCGGCAAGTAAAGCTCGTCATCAACATTACTTATCACCCAAACGCTTTGTTCGCTCATTGATTACACCCCGCCTGCCCAAGAACCTGTCTTTGCGAGCGTAGACGCAGCTATCCACTTATTCGCAAAAAAGGCTTATTAAAATTTCGACACAGAACCTAAAAGCTATTACTTATGATTGTAGACTATCTTCAGGATGATTTTATAATGCTGCCTTGACTTTAAGCGCTCCCCCCCTTAGCATGCAGGGATTGAATGCTTGAGGAAAAACAATGACAGTGAACCGTTTGAAAGAGCTTGTCAGTGACGACTTCGCTGCTGTAAATCAGTTGATTATTGATAAGATCCAATCACAAATCGGTTTGATTGACGATTTATCGCATCATATAGTCCAGAGTGGTGGAAAACGCCTGCGTCCCTTGCTGGTGCTATTATCCAGCCGGGCCTGTAATTATAAAGGCGATGCTCATATCGCGCTTGCCGCCATGGTTGAGTTCTTTCATACCGCAACTTTATTACATGACGATGTGGTGGATGAATCAACCCTCAGGCGCGGTCGTGAAACTGCCAATGAAATATGGGGCAGCAAAGCAAGTATTCTGGTTGGTGATTATTTGTTTACCCAATCAGTACAATTGATGGTTAGCGTGAATAATCTGCCCATTATTCGCCTGCTTGCCGACACATCGCATCAAATCAGTTGCGGAGAGGTAAAACAGTTAGTTAACCGCCATAATACTTCATTATCTATTGACGATTATCTTGATGTGATCCACGCTAAAACAGCTATTCTGTTTGCCGCATCAGCCAGTATTGGCGCTCTACTGAGCGAAGTTGGCGAGAAAGTTGAACAAGGGTTGTATCAGTACGGCATGCATCTTGGCAATGCCTTCCAGCTTATCGATGATGCGCTCGATTATTGCGGCGATGCTTCAGCAATAGGTAAAAATATTGGCGATGATCTGGCTGATGGCAAAGCAACCATGCCCTTATTACACGCCTTGAAACATGGAACACCGGCTCAACAGGAATTAATCAAAAAAAATCTGGTTGCCGGCAGTCTGGATAATTTACCGGATATTTTAAAAGCCATTGAACAAACAAAAGCAATTGAATATACTCAGCAACTAGCGAATTCAGAGGTTGATCAGGCCATTTCCTGCCTTCAGGTCTTGCCAGAAAGCCCTTACAAGCAAGCTCTGATTCAACTTGCAGAGTTTGCAGTCAGCCGTACATTTTAAGGATTTCGGAGTGTAGCTCAGCCTGGTAGAGCACTGCCTTCGGGAGGCAGGGGTCGCAAGTTCGATTCTTGTCACTCCGACCAATTATATGCAAGATCATTTAATAAGGAGTGTTGGGCTTTACAGCCCAACCCTCCATTACTCTTATTTGATAACAGTCTTCACACTTTCATTTTGCAGCATTGTCTCAATCTTATTCATACTACGATCCAAACCACTTTTGGTGAAAAGGCCGTAGACTTTATTAAAACTGCTTTCTACATGTCTGTTGTTTGATCTCGTTGACTTAATCAATTCCCTCATCTTATCAGCAGTTAAATCTGAGTTCCCTATATTATTCAGCAAGTCATCTGCCAATTTTACTTTTTGGCTGGTTAATGTCTTGTTACGAAATATGCGGCTTATCAGACTTAAACTAACTGTGTTATTTTTAACTTCTCCACGCGAACGCTGATAAGAGTTTACTTCATCTCTGATTTTTTTGATCAAACCAGCTGACAAGGTATCGGCTTTAGCGCTATGTTCCGGCAATGCTGGTACAGTATCTGCGTTTGCATCTTTTTCAGACGATGCAGCTTTTTTACTGTCGCTAAATACAAATTTTCCCGGCAATAAACCCTCATCACAGAGCTTCTGAGCTGTTGTATATGCCATAGCTGACGTTAAGGCTGGTTCAGTCGCCAGTTTGGGAATTTCCTGTTCACGGAATTTTAAGAATCGAGCGGTATCAAATAAGCATCCAAAAGCCATTACTTCCATTGCCATTTTATGACCCGGATTACGATAATGATCGTTTTCATGATATTCTTTCAAACGTTCCGCTGTAGCAATATTCTGGTCTTCAGATGCGGCATCCCTAAAATGATACCCCATGGAAGATAAAAATCGGACAGTCCAATCGTAACGCGTATCCGTAAAATCGTCTTTACCAGTACAAGATTTGACTAAAGAAAATTCCGTGCCGTTATATTTATGGATATTAAATGTGACTCTTTTTGGAAAAAGGCCTAACTCTGCAAAAGCGATGACACTTTTGATAACATTCGGGTTATCATCATAAAAATCAATAACAATATCGTCTTCAGGATTTAAAACACATGCGCGTTCAATATGGGCATAGATTATGCTGCCTTTATCTTCATTAAATATTGATTCCGCATGCTCTATTTCTTCCTCCTGTCCAGCCACATACTCTTGCCTTAAAATAGCTCGGTAGCTATCCCCGGCCGCATGATTCCGTTCCTGGATTGGGCGAACAATGCCCTTTTTCTTTTTCGATTTACCGTAAATATCAGCCATCAAAAATGGATCGAGAACAACTTCACAATTATCCTCCTGTAATTGCTGTTGCAGATAGCTTTGAATTAAAGGAAGAACTGAAGAGAGAGAACCGCCGCGATAATGATTATCTCGATTGACAAAAAAATCTTGCCGGTTGGTTCCATAGGCGACAACTATTTTGCCATATTTCTTGGCTCGGGCATCGTTAATAATACGGTCTAAGAACTCTTTGTTATCCTTTATTAACCATTGCTCATGTGACTCATTATTGTATTCCCTACGAGCGAATGGATGTAATAAACAACCATCGAGATCAAACAATTTTATATTAACTGCCATAGCAACACACCTTGTGATTAAAATTCAGGCTATCTTAACAAAATATTATTAACTTATTATTAAGAGGAATTTTATCCTTCTCGAACCTCTTTGTGCCGGACAAAAAATGGAAGCAGTGAGTTTTTTTAAGGAATAACTCGCTGAAACATAACGTTTT
>NZ_JBHSAB010000025.1:0-6870 GCF_042649825.1 Legionella dresdenensis
ATTTTGGCTCAAAGAGCCAAATCAATGGTTAATAATCAAGCAGCTTAAGGCAGCGCCATTGGGTCGTTTGGCCCAACATTTTCCTTTTATTCACCATCTTTTGTTGGGTCAAACGACCCAACCTACACATGAGAAAAGATTCCGATATGTCGTGTACCAGATCTCAGCGGCTTTGTTGAATAAATCAAGATATGGTAAAGCCTGCGGGAAGATGGGTTAAATTTTAGCCGTCACCCGCCACAGTCAGCGGCATGCCTATATGAGTTATTTGATTAATAAAATCAGAGTAAGAACCATTACCACTCTCTCCAGTAAGCACTTTCCTTTAAAGGTTTTTTGCAAACCCTCAGATGCCAAGGATGGCATCTGGGAGCGTCAGGATGACTTCATGCGTGTTTGCAAAAAACCTTTAAAGGAAAGGGATTACTCGCTCTGAACTTACAAGGCATAGGTGCCTAAGCACGCGATAGAAACCTTGATTACGCTTCGCTGCATCAAGGCTACTCTCTATTTATTCAACAAAGCCGATCTCAGCCGAAGGGTGGCAAGGTGACCTGCAGTTCTTAGCGCGCAGCTTGCGAGCACTAAAACTGCGGGTTACCTTGACAGGACCCTGAGACTCGGATTTTCAATAAACCACGTAAAGCACTAACTTAATCCTTTCATTAGAATCGAGGATGAGTGTTTGGCTTTGCAGCCAAACGACCTTACCCTAAGCGCCAGGCATACCCCCACCACCAGAGTCCATTGATCCCAAATCGCCGCCCGAGCCACTGGATCCCTCAGAACCGCCACCGTCTCCAGGACTATCAGAACTATCCATTGAAGGTTTCGATTCACCGCCACCACCGCCGCCGCCAGTGCGATCTTTACCACTCATCATTGAATCACCTTTACCGCCTGCTTCTCCTCCTGCTTTCTCTCCAATTTTTCCACCGATCATACCCCCTGCAGGTCCTCCGACAGAGCTACCGATAGCTGTACCCGCGCCTTTACCCAATGCGCCTCCAGCCTTTTTACCCATACCACCAGTTCTATCTTTACCACCCTTCGAACCGCCACCGCCAGGCATACCACCACCAGCGGCACCACCTGGAGGCTCATCACCTCCGCCAGCGGCACCACCACCTGAAGACATGGATTGAATTCCACCACCATCTGCGCCGCCGCCACCGCCATCTCCTGGGCTCTCAGAACTATCAGGTGATGGTTTCGACTCGCCGCCACCGCCGCCGCCATCACCGCCGCCGCCAGGTCCACCACCGCCACCACCGCCGCCACCGGCGTCATCGCCACCGCCACCGCCACCGCCGGCACCGGCACCACCTGGAGGCTCTTGACCTTCGCCACCACCGCCACCGCCAGAAGCGCTAACAGAAGGTCCGCCTCCTGACATCGCTTTGGAAGCGCCAGACAGACCTTTCATCGCAGCGGAAGAAGAAGCCTTCGCGACTTGTTGTGCCGCCTTACCCGTTGCAGTACCGGCTTCTTCTACTTTTTTCTTGGCCTCTTCACCCCAGCCTGCAGCTTCCTGTCCAATCTGCTCCGGTTGTCCGCCAATCCAGCGCAACACTTTATCCGGCAGAGACACAATCAGAGTAAATGCTTTTTGCACCATAATCGTGTAAAGCGTTGTATACATAAGCAGGCAGAAAAAGAAGCCATAAACACCTGCCCAACCAACATAACCAGTCTGGGTATCAATTTCTGAAGCCAGATCTTTTACGTCTTCACCGGATGAGTAATCCAACTGGAAATTCCAGATCGAGCCATCAGGATTACCCTGAATAAAGGTAATCACGTTTGCAAATCCGGCATTCAAAATCCATATCGAAACATAAGACAGGGTAATCCCGGCAATATAGCCGATAATCATCATCGCAGGCCGCAAAAACACATTCATCAGAATCATAATCGCCTGCTCGCCCTTACCAAAAGCCCCCTCGCCTTCAGGATGGGTAATACCTAAAGCTACAATAGGCGCCGCAACCATCGCTTCAATTACCGCCATCACCCAGGCAATTGTACCAAAAGTGAAAATCAGGTAGGGCACAAACGGTATGTAATATGCCGAAACGAAGCCAACCGACAGCATGATATTAAACCAGGCAATCAACAACGGCATGATCATGGTAATTAATGAAAAGATAAATATACCAAACCATGGAATTAACGACGTGATAATGGCAAGCCCGGTCAGCATTAACCAGAGCGTGTTGGCAAAATTAATATATTGTACGCCCATATTAGCCAATGCAATGATGGGATTGACTGACGGCTGCTGAATAAACGACACGCCAAAAACGAAGATCTGCGCCATACCCAATAATGGTATTGATAAGAACGTCATAATCACGTTCTCAATAATTGACAACACCATTTCCAAAAAGTAGTTGAAAACCGTTCGAATGATAATATTGTAAAATATGTCCCCCAGGATGCTTCCCAGACAGAAGGTAAAAAACATAATCTGTACAGTATTACAGGGGAAGTTAATTTTGGGTAGATACAAGCCTGCTGTCTGCAGGTTCATATTAAATTTCATCGCAAATTGCGGCGGAGACATACCGGGCTGGCCAGGTAATACCACCATCGAAGAGTTGTTCACAAAACCATATACAGTCGAGGAACCAGGCCCGGTTGTAACTTTCCGGCCGGCTGTGCCCAAATGCGGCGGCGGAAGCGGCGAACTCAGCTCATTTCCTCCATTAATCAAACTATGTACATGCGTTATCGGATCAGAATCCTTGTTTAGCCAGATACACAGATCAGCATATTGCCCGGAACAGCCATCATGATCGAATGCCCCTGTTATCTTGTTGATATCAAAATTACTGCCCTGCAAACCAGAATTGGTATCGGTTTCAGGTTTAGTGGTTACAATTGCATTTTGAAGCTGTGCCAAGTTGATATAATAACTGCCAGCCATGATCCAGCCTTGGGATGAAGCGGTACGCATAAAATCCATTTGTTTACCAGCTGCCGCACTACTATTGCCATCCGCAATCAGATTTAATGTGGGCATGATCACGGCATTATAATCCGTTACTGCTCCCTGAAATTCGGTACCATTAAATAACGGAGGTGAACTTCCAGATGGATCCTGCCCCCAACTGACGCATGAATCAGGTGAAATCTCCTTGGTACCTGAAGTAGTAGTCGTCGTTTGCGGCGAACCGGAAGAGCTATCGCAGACTTGCCCGCCAAGCGTGTACGGCACGCCAAATTGCTGAACCGCAGTTTTTGAGAACGGCGTCTGGCTATCTGAACTTCCGCCTCGACTGAGTTGTGGATCATTACTTACCATGGTTTGAGCAAGCATGGCGAGAGTGTTATACATTTGCTGAACCGCCAGAGCACGAGACATTTTTGCGACATCTTGCTCAGACTGGCTTAACGCACTGGATTTCAATGAATCCAGATCACTATTGGACATTGCATTCCAACTGATTTCCCCGCAAATACCATTTAATACCGCATAAGGCGATTTGGGTTGAAAATTAGGCATGGGCAATTTGACAGTACTGCTGCCGCTGTCGCTCTCTTTGTCCACAGCACGAACGGTCGAAATAAAGTCCGGTACCGAAGTGTCACAGAATTGCTGCATTTTATCACTGGGTTTGCCTGAGCATGGTCCAGACTCTTTATCTCTTGCTCTGAGATA
The DNA here is from genome assembly GCF_042649825.1 of Legionella dresdenensis. Classification (NCBI taxonomy): domain Bacteria; kingdom Pseudomonadati; phylum Pseudomonadota; class Gammaproteobacteria; order Legionellales; family Legionellaceae; genus Legionella; species Legionella dresdenensis. The sequence continues at coordinate 3,665 of NZ_JBHSAB010000025.1, forward strand.
ACCTTCCCGTTGATTCTCCAGAACTGTCTGTATACCAAGCATACAGACCTGGCCCGCCAAAATAGTGGCCGCCCCTGTTGCGATATTCCCATTATCGCCCATTAATGAGGTCACCGGATCAATCTGCGGCTGGACAATCACTCCCCCCCGATTCAAATACGATAATGCTGCATCCCAAACCTTATCCGCCGCACCAACTCCCTGTACGATTACCCACATAACAAAAATCTGCATCAAACAGTAGCCTGACGCCTTGGGTATTAATAAGGCCAATCCTAATGTCGACCGAAGGGGTACCCAAATCGATGACCATTTCTGGCCAAGCATCTGCCCCTCATGGGCGGTATTTACCGTAGATACCATCAGGGTATACATAATGATAATACCGCCCAGAGCCATTACAGCGGCATTAAATACCGAGAACATTGCGCCCATAATCTGGCTGCCGCTACCATGCAGCACACCGTCAACAACCCCAAAAATATTACCCAGAAAAATGACGGAATAATCGCCAGGCGGGGGGGCAAAGGTAATGGAATCACTGCTGCCGCCGCCGTTGTCGGCGAGAGCCAGAGCAGGAATCAGCGTCAGCCAAAGAATTGAAAAAATTTTATTCATCATGTTCACCTAATAGGCCCTGACGGTACCATTCCCGCAGAGAACAACCCAATTTTCGTTTTTTGAGTTGGAAATACCAGAAATGGTAGCGAAATGCCAGAACCAGAGCGATAAATCCAACAATCATGCTTATCAGGGTTGCCTTGTAATTTTCATTTATCAGCTGAAACACTGTGTATCCAAATACAAGTATAGCCATTAAAATCATTAAGATAGCTAATCGATAAAGACCTGCCTGGCGTGCGGTGATATCTTCTTCCGTCAGTTTCTGCGCGGCGGCTGCCTGCTCAAATGACTGGGCATTACCTTTATTTTGCGGCGAGGGGATAAACATTTTTTTAAATCCGCCCAGCAAATAAAGGGAGAAAGCACGTATGCGCTCATAATCAATCCAGCGGCGAAAATCAAAAATAGCCTTCAAAAGAGCAACAGTACGTAAACCAGATTGTTTTTTCATAAATTTTACTTTTAAGATAATAGACTTTTAATCTCCTTACTATACTATAGTAGTAATATTTGGCGCAGTCCATCAACTGAAAACACAGTAAAAAAAGAGTAAATATATGCCTGACTTAAGCCATGAAGCCTCATCACAATACTGGTTTGAATACCTGGATCCGATGATCTACCGCGTCATCACTTTCATGGAAAGTGTTGAAGACTGGACAATGGACGGACATCCTGATCTTGAAGCTGCCATGAAACGGTTGGGCAGTGAACTTGATGATATTGAAAAACTCGATATGGGAATGCTCAATCAGGAAGAAGCATTTATCCGGTTGGTCGGGAATATTAAATCGGGCCGCGGATTACGATTATTGCAGGCAATCGATACCGTTCATCCCGGCAGTGCATCGCGGGTACTGATTCATGCCGAGGAAACCAGTCTTGGCAGTCACGATCCGGCAGGCTTTTTCCTCAAACGCAATATTGCCTTTGAGCGTTTACGTCTGCTTGCACGCGTTTTTTCAGAATACCGTTTGAAACTTGTTGCTCGAGCGCTTGAAGGAGAAGAATAAGAAAATGAAATTTACAGCGAAAAAACTGGCAACCATCTTACTAGCCTTGTCGTCTACTAATTTTGCTGCAACCGGGGGTCAAGCGTCTGCCGGTGCGGGTGGCGCAGGCGGAGCCTCGCCTGCTGCTGGCGGCAGCTCTGATGATCTGACAACCTATCTTAAAAATCTGGGTTCATATCTTGGTTACGACATTACCAAATATTGCCCAGCCGGCCAGCAATGCCCGGATGCTGCTTCGGGCGCTGGTTCTGGCGCAGGTGCGGATGCAGCCTCAGGTGCAAGCTCTGGTTCACAGGCTGGCCAGCAACAGGCATCCAGTGCCCTGTTTGATGCCAATGACGCTCAGAATACCCAAATAAACGCTCTGGATAGCTATATTGGGGCGCTGGTTGGTGTTACCCCCCAAAACACTCCAATGGTATCAAAGGACGTAACAAGCTATTCTCTGCTAAACTCTCTCGGCGGTCAGACATTTAATGACCCGCCTTATTCCACAGAATCTTCTGACGGCATTAGTGTTTCTTCATTGATCGATCAGAAAACATACCGCAACGATCCTGTAAGCCAGGCCATTTTGAATATTATTTCTACGCCTAACTATACGTATTGTATGGATAATGACGGTAAGACGCAGGACGACAAATGCAAATTCCTGTATCGTGAAAAAGTAATGGTCAACGTCCTCGGGGATATCCAGGGGACTCAGGCAATTTTTGAACCGAAATCAAATGGTTATGTCGTTCCTCAACTCAACAGTAATACGTTACTGACGCCCTTATTATATTCAACAGATTCAAGCACCGGCAGCAATCAAGGCGACAGCGGCAGCGGATCATCAGGATCTGGAAGCAGTTCAAACCAGGGAATGGAAGCAAAAAATCAGGCTCAGGAAGCCGCGAACTTTATCCGGTACGTCAGCGGTGGAATTGCTCCTATTAATTTGCCTAACCGTCAGGTATATGATGATCTGATGAGCAAAGCAAGCAATACAACTGGCAATACCGCACAAGACGAGCAGCTTAAAGCACAATCCAAATTACTTGGATTTCTCAGCAGTTTGCGCATATATGCCGCTCAGATATCAGTAGGAATCAGTAATCTGTATTATATTCTGTCACAACGTATGCCTCAGAGCCCAGTATCCGGCAATGGCCCCAAATCAAGCGCGGCCCTTAATGAATACATTATGGCAACCTGGCGTCTTTATAACCCAAGCGCCAAAGGCGGCGGTCAGAGCGCAGGCGGTGGCAGCGCAAGCGGTTCCTCAGGCCAAAACAGCCAGCAATGGCTGAACCAAATCAACTCAGGATCTGCCGCTTCGGTTCAAAAGGAAATCGCAATATTACTTGCTGAAATTAACTATCAGCTCTATTTAAGCCGGCAACAACAGGAAAGACTGCTATTAACCCAAAGCATACTTCTCCTCCAAAACGCCCGCGCATCAAGACCAAACGCAGATCTCAGCGAAACGTCGAATCAGGGTAACTAATCAAATAACCGTAGGTTGGGCTGTAAAGCCCAATGGCGCTGCCTTAAGCTGTACAAAAATTGCGATATAGAAAAAAAGAG
>NZ_JBHSAB010000026.1:0-67871 GCF_042649825.1 Legionella dresdenensis
AATCAATTTAATCCGCACGTTAGTTCAATCCCAAAGGATAAAAAAGAGGCGCTTTATTCGCAAATGCTTGTTCTTATCGCTTCCAATAAAGTCGGAAAGCGACCTGGACGGGTCGAACCCCGGGCTGTTCGCAAGAAAACCCAATCTTTCCCTATCCTAAAAAATCATAGAGCCATCGAGAAAGAAAAAATCTTGGACCAAAGAGCAAGGTCAATGGTTAATAATCAAGCAGCTTAAGGCAGCGCCATTGGGCTGTAAAGCCCAACACACAATTTTTCAATGAATAAACCATAAAAACGATGCTTGAAAAGACAGCTGGACTTAATATGGTCAGAATGTTATTATCTTGGTCTTAAAGCCATGCTAATTACGTTCGCATAGCTGTGATTACTCAACTTTAGGAAAAGCGATCATGTTTTTGAATAGAATTATTGGCGCGTTATTAGGTTTAATTTTATATCCTGTGCGATCAGTGTTAACAAATACCGTGATAATAGCTGCAACACTGCTAGGGGCTTCCTTATTGTTGATTGGTGCTCCTTTATGGGTAACGCTGGCACTGATAAAAGATGGTTTCATCATTTCTGGACTGATTGCAGGCGTAGCCACTGCAATAGGCATGAGTTTGGTTTTTGCGCCAGCTGCACTTGTTGCTCTTGGCACAGAACTCTTTTTGTCAATCAAGGATATTTTTTCTCAGGCCAGGAAAGGACTGACTCATGGATTTTCAACAGGTGTCATAACGGTATTAAGCACATTGTTCACACGTGACCATTTTATTTTTAGCGGTACACTGTCTTTGTTTGCTGACGAAAATAATGCCAGGAATCAAGGGAGCCTTGCCGTAAACAGAATTATTATACGGCGATCGCGGCGCGTGATGAATGCCAACGACTTGGCAGGTTTGGATGAACCGGTTGAAATGGATTTTACCCAACTTCAGGACGTAATACCGCCAGAGGCACGAAATAATCGAGCAGGGGTTGAGATCGGGTCGGATACACAGCCGGCTTCCCAGGCTTTTACTGAATTAACGGCAGAGGAATTGCTGTATGCCAAAGGGGCGTTAACATCAGACGCCAGTCGATACGAATCATTACTGAAAAAAATGAATGACCTTGATGAAGCGATTAGGAAAGGGCCTGATGCCGAGGGTGAGTTAGATGGTATTGATGATGAGTTGGTATACGGTTCAGTCTCCAAGCCTGCGTTATTTTTTCAATTGCAGGGTACGGGCGAAAACAAAAAAGTAGTTACCGGAAGTACATATATTATTAACGATCTTCCTAAAGAAAAAGGTGGGGTTCGCATGTGGTTCAGCACGAATGCTACTCATCCGCTAACTCGTCAACCCATTGACAAAAATACTTGTAGAATCCGTCCTTATACTGGCAAAGAGGATTGTTTCGAATTAACGGCACTGACAGTTAAAATTCGCGCTGCCTATCAAACTGCAAAGAGCGAGATGGATAGAGCCCCGGTTCAGATGGCTCAGCGCACGGGAAATTATGTCACACGTTTCTTACGTTTCTTCAGCAGACGAGTTGAACCCGCTCAACCAGAGCAAGAGCTGCAGGCTCAGACGCAACTACTCCGCGCCCCTTAGTTTGATCAACTATTATATTCATCTTTATGTTGGGTCGTTTGACCCAACATTTCCTGTTTAAATTGTATGTTGAGCTTGAAATATAGATTGTTTTGTTGGGTCAACGACCCAACCTACAGGATTTGATTACCCAAACTCATTCCCATTAAAGCATATTTTAAGTAGAATGGACGGCAATTTTTAAGGATTAGAGGTGGTTATGGCAGTAAATGTCCACACGATTGAATTCAATCAATTAGGTATGCATGATCTGGAGCAGGTTGGCGGAAAAAATGCTTCACTGGGTGAAATGATTAGTCACCTTTCCTCCGCCGGGGTTTCGGTGCCAACAGGCTTTGCAACTACCGCAGACGCTTTCCGGGAGTTTCTGTCGTCAGACGACCTGGACAAGAAAATCTATGAATTACTCTCTAATCTGGATACTGAAAACATTAACCAGTTAACAGCAACCGGTAAAGCAATCCGTGAACTGGTAGTATCTACGCCTTTCACTCCAGCTTTTGAAGCGGCTGTTTTTGATGCATACAATAAACTGGCTAAGACAATTGGTACAGAAGATTTCAGTGTTGCAGTCCGTTCATCGGCAACTGCCGAAGACTTGCCCGATGCTTCCTTTGCAGGGCAACAGGAAACCTTTTTAAATGTTCGAGGCTTTGCTTCTGTTCTTCATGCGATTAAAGAAGTATTTGCTTCCCTATTCAATGACCGCGCTATTGCTTACCGCGTTCACCATGGTTTTGCTCATCATGAAGTTGCGCTGTCGGTGGGTGTTCAGCAAATGATCCGCAGCGACCTGGCTGTGAGCGGTGTTATGTTCACCATGGATACTGAATCGGGATTTGAAGACGTGGTCTTTGTCACTTCGTCCTATGGCCTGGGAGAGATGGTTGTGCAGGGTGCGGTGAACCCTGATGAATTTTATGTTCATAAGCCGGGCTTACGGGCAGGCCGGCCGGCGGTTATTCGCCGTAACCTCGGCAGTAAAGCATTGCGTATGGTGTATTGCAATGATTTATTGAATGCCAAAACAGTCAAAACGGAAGATGTTGAATCTGAGCAGCGTTTGCAATTTTCCCTGACCAATGATGAAGTTGAGCAATTGGCCAGACAGGCATTAATTATCGAGCAGCATTATGGCAGGCCTATGGATATTGAATGGGCTAAAGATGGGGTTACCGGCCAATTATATATTTTGCAGGCCCGTCCAGAAACCGTAAAAAGCCGCGCCAGTAAACAGAAGCTTGAACGTTATTCTTTAAAAAAACATAGTGAAATACTGACCGAAGGCCGAAGTATTGGCCAGCGTATTGGCCAGGGTAAGGCGAAAATTATTCATGATATCAGTGAAATGCACCGGGTAGAGCCGGGGGATGTGCTGGTGTCTGACATGACGGATCCGGATTGGGAACCCATCATGAAACGGGCGGCGGCAATTGTAACCAATCGTGGCGGCCGTACTTGCCATGCGGCGATTATTGCCCGTGAGCTTGGTATTCCTGCAGTAGTTGGCTGTGGCGATGCCACCCGGGCAATTAAAGATGGCGATGAGGTAACAGTAAGCTGTGCTGAAGGCGATACCGGTTTTGTTTATCAGGGATTGTTGCCGATTGAGCGGGTAACGCTGGATGTTGATAATATGCCTGAGTTACCGATAAAGGTAATGCTCAATGTCGGTAATCCTGATCGCGCTTTTGCTTTTCAGGCAGTTCCCAATTCCGGTGTTGGTCTGGCAAGGCTCGAATTTTTAATTTCCAACTCCATAGGAATTCATCCCAAGGCATTGCTGCAATATGATTCCATACTCGATTTGGAACTAAAAGATTATATTCGTCAGAAAACAGCGGCTTATGCATCGCCTGTCGAGTTTTATATTGAGCGCCTGAAAGAAGGTATTGCAACCATAGCAGCCGCCTTTTATCCAAAACCGGTTATTGTCCGGTTGTCGGATTTTAAATCAAACGAGTATGCTAACCTGATTGGCGGTAAATATTATGAACCGCATGAAGAAAACCCTATGCTTGGGTTCAGAGGAGCTTCACGTTATGTTTCAACCGACTTTGCCGATTGCTTCGCGTTAGAGTGCCAGGCAGTGCGCCGCGTCCGTGAAGAAATGGGGCTGGATAATGTTGAGATTATGATTCCTTTTGTCAGAACCGTTAATGAGGCAAGCCAGGTAATCGATCTTTTGAAACAGCATGGCCTGGAGCGTGGAAAAAACAATTTACGGATTATCATGATGTGTGAATTGCCTTCCAATGCGCTGCTGGCAGAACAATTTCTGGAGTATTTCGATGGTTTTTCAATTGGCTCCAACGACCTTACTCAGCTGACGCTTGGTCTTGATCGGGATTCCGGATTGGTTGCGAACCAGTTTGATGAGCGCAATCAGGCGGTAAAAACTCTGTTGCATATGGCAATACAGGCTTGTAAAAAGGCAGGTAAATATGTTGGCATCTGCGGTCAGGGGCCTTCTGATCATCAGGATTTTGCACGTTGGTTAATGGATGAAGGCATAGATAGCGTATCTCTGAATCCTGATTCGGTGCTGGAAACCTGTCTGTTTTTGGCTAAAACGCGATGATGTCCGGTCACAGCCATGATCCGGCCGCAATGGTTATCCTGTGGGTAACGCTGATTTTCAGTTTTGCTATTGCCGGCCGCTATCTTGCCAAACGGTTCAATCAGCCTGGTGTTCTTGGCGAATTGTTAATGGGCGTCGTGTTTGGTAACGTCTGTTATCTGCTCGGCTCCCAATTAATTATCGTATTGCGGGAAGGCTCCGCGATTTACTCCATTCTACGCTCGATACTGGCTGATGTGCCGCTGCCGCAAGCAATTGCTGAAGCCATTCCTGATCCGGCGTATGCCAGGCAAATGCTGGAGGTATTAAGCGGGTCGGGCGGTATTGAATGCATCAAAGTCGGGTATATACTGGATATATTTTCCCGCTATGGCGTTATTTTTTTACTATTCATGGTTGGGCTGGAAAGTTCTGTCCAGGAGTTGGCTAATACCGGCAAGGAATCCTTGCAGGTTGCAGTGATTGGGGTGCTTGCGCCTACTGTTTTGGGATTTATTACCGCTGCTTTACTTATGCCGGAGGCAACTTATAAGGCTAATCTTTTTGTAGCGGCAGCCTTATCGGCAACCAGTATCGGCATTACTGCGCGGGTATTATCGGAAATGAAAAAATTACGTACCCGTGAAGCAAGAACCATATTGGGTGCGGCGATGATTGACGATATTCTGGGGTTAATTATTCTTGCTATCGTCAGCAGTATTGTTATCAGCGGGCAGGTTAATTTCGCAGCCATCAGCCAGATTATAATTCTGACCATTTTGTTTTTTGTTGTTGTACTGGTTGCAGGCCCCTGGGTATTAAAGAAACTGACGCGCTGTTTCCAGTTTCTGGCGCTATGGGAGGCCAAGCTTGCGGTATCCTTTATTTTTGTGATGTTTTTGTCATGGTTGGCAACGGTGGTGCAGCTTGCCTCGATCATTGGCGCATTCGCTGCCGGCCTTATCATAAAAGACCACTATTTTGCCGAACAGGAAAAAAACCATTCCCGCGCTCCGACTATCAAAGAATTGGTCGCGCCGCTTGAAGCCTTACTGGCGCCCTTATTTTTTATGCTGATCGGTATTCAGGTGAAGCTGGAAACCTTTTTGCATTGGCAGGTGCTGTTGATTGCCGGTGGTTTGATTGTGGCGGCTGTGGCAGGTAAATTAATCAGCGGTGTCGGCGGCAACCGGAAGGATGACAAATTATTAATCGGCATCGGCATGTTGCCGCGGGGTGAGGTAGGGTTAGTATTCGCTTCTATAGGCCGCACTATGGGCGTTATGTCTGATCAACTGTTTTCCGCTATTATCCTGATGGTAATCGCAACGACGATTATCACGCCGCCTTTATTAAAATCACGCTATCAGCGCCATGAACAGAGAAATGTGCAATGAGTCCAGATCAGAACCTAATCAGCCAGAACGTTAAAACCGCTCTGGCGGAAGATGTCGGCAACGGAGACGTCAGCGCAATGTTGTTGCCTGAGTCATTAATTGCCGAAGCAGAAATTATTTCCCGCGAGGCAATGCTTGTTTGCGGCCAGCCATGGGTTGAGGCTGTATTTCGCGAAGTGCAACCTGATGTTGTCATTGAATGGTTAGTCCGGGAAGGGGAGTGGTTATCTGAGCCAGCCTTATTGTGCCGTATTAATGGACCTGCCAGGGCAATTTTAACCGCTGAAAGAACGGCGCTTAATTTTCTGCAGACTATGTCTGCTACCGCAACCCGGACTTACCGGTTTGTAGAGCAACTGCAAGGCACAAAAACCAGACTGCTTGATACCCGTAAAACGCTCCCGGGTTTGCGTTATGCACAGAAATATGCGGTTAAATGCGCGGGCGGAACTAATCACCGAATGGGATTGTATGATGCGTTCCTGATTAAGGAAAATCATATCAAGGTCTGTGGTTCTATCAGCGTGGCGATAAAGCAGGCGCGCTTGCTGAATCCGGAATTATTTGTTGAAGTAGAGGTTGAAACGCTGGCGGAGCTTCAGGAAGCGCTGTTAGCCGGACCGGATCGCATTTTACTTGATAATTTTTCTAATGATATGCTTAAGGAAGCGGTTGTCATTAATCAGGCTTATGGTTGTCTGTTGGAGGCTTCCGGCGGAATTGATCTTGATACGATTAGAGCCGTGGCAGAAACAGGAGTCGATTTTATTTCGACCGGTGCAATTACCAAATCGATCAGGGCTATTGATTTAAGCTTATTGGTAAAAGTCGTAAAGCAGATTACTTAAATCAGTTTAACATGAGGCATTATTCAGCTATGACTATGAAAATTGTTTTTACCGGTGGTGGAACAGCAGGCCATGTAACGCCAAATTTTGCCTTGATTGATGCAGTACAGGCTGAAGGCTGGCAGGTTGATTACATTGGTTCGCTAGCCAGTGTTGAACAGGATTTGGTAACCAGAGCAAAAATTCCGTTTCATGCTATCCAGTCTGGTAAGCTGCGCCGCTATTTCAGTTGGAAGACTTTTATCGAGCCTTTTAAAATCGCAACCGGCATTTGCCAGGCGTTTTTTCTATTACGAAAACTACAGACTGATGTTGTTTTTTCCAAAGGTGGTTTTGTTGCTTTCCCAGTGGTATTTGCCGCCTGGTTAAACCGTATTCCGGTTATTGCCCATGAATCCGATATGACCCCTGGACTTGCCAATAAATTGAGCTTTCCCTTTGTCGATCATATTTGTCTGGGGTTTGAACCGGCACAAAGCCACTTCAAAAATAAAGAAAAAATAACTGTTACCGGCACGCCTATTCGAGCGCAATTGTTTAAAGGTTCAAAACAGCGGGGGCTTGAGTTTTGTGGTTTTACCCAAGAGAAACCCTGTTTATTAATCATGGGCGGCAGTCAGGGGGCGGCCAATTTAAACCGCGCTGTCAGGCAGGCTGCTCCCAATCTGCTTGAGCGCTATCAGATTATTCATTTATGCGGTAAAGGTAAATTGGATAACAGCATGAATGGGCAAAAAGATTACTATCAGCTTGAGTATGCCAATGAACAATTACCCGATCTGCTGGCAGCCAGCGACATCATTATATCCCGGGCTGGTGCGAACGCAGTCTGTGAAATTCTGGCTTTGCAAAAGCCCCATGTGCTGGTACCAATTTCCGCCAAGGCAAGCCGGGGCGATCAAATCCAAAATGCCCGTTATTTTCAAAAACAGGGTGTTAGCGTTGTAGTTGCTGATGACGAATTAAGCTCTGAACGGTTATGCGCCGCTGTTGACGACGTCGAAAACCGCAAAGGCGAGATTATATCTATTATGAAGGCACTGGATAGCCAGCAATCCGCGATAGAAAAGATTGTGGTAACGATTAAGGAGCAACTGCATGCTGAATCCCCTAAAGCTGTTTGAATTCGTTGAAACCCAATGGCAAAGTCAAATTCTGCCCAGTCTGATTGACTACATAAAAATCCCCAATAAATCGCCTCATTTTGATGCAGATTGGGAACAGCATGGTTTTATGGATCAGGCTGTATCACATGTTGCCGGCTGGTGTGAAGCGCATGCGCCAATTGGAACAACGATGGAGGTAGTTCGCCTGCCGGGCAGGACCCCCTTAATCTTTATGGAAATACCTGGCGATTCGGAAGAAACCGTATTGTTATATGGCCATCTGGATAAACAGCCCGAAATGAGCGGATGGCAGGAAGGGTTAGGTCCGTGGCAACCGGTTCTGAAAGACGGCAAATTATATGGACGCGGCGGTGCAGATGATGGTTATTCGGCCTATGCGTCGCTGACTGCTATCAATGCCCTGAAAGAGCAGGGCTTAAGCCACGCACGCTGTGTAGTGATTATTGAAGCATGTGAGGAAAGCGGCAGTTATGATTTGCCTTATTACATTGATGCCTTGAAGCAGCGCATTGGAGAGCCGTCTTTAATCATTTGTCTGGATTCAGGAGCTGGTAACTACGAACAATTATGGATGACAACCTCATTGCGGGGAAATATTGTCGGTGAATTGTCGGTTGAATTGTTAACGGAGGGCGTCCATTCCGGCTATGGCAGTGGAATTATCGCCGATAGTTTCAGGGTTGCCAGACAGTTGCTGGATCGCATCGAGGACAAAGCTACCGGCGAAATTAAATTGCCGGAGCTATTTTGTGAAATACCAGAGGAGCGGGTCAGGCAGGCACAGGCCTGTGCTGAAGTTTTGGGTGCGCGGGTTTATACCAGTTTTCCGTGTCACGAAGGGGTTGAGCCGCTTACTGACGACAGTGCTGAACTGATCCTGAACAGAACCTGGCGGCCAGCCCTGACTGTCACGGGTGCAGATGGCTTACCGGCTATCTGTAATGCGGGTAATGTACTGAGGCCGAAAACTGTTTTGAAGCTGTCCATGCGCTTGCCTGCTCTGGTTAATCCTGCCAAAGCTGCCGAGGCGATGGAAAAGATGTTGACTGTCGAGCCGCCTTATAACGCAAAAGTCAATTTCAAAATAGACGATAGAGCACCAGGCTGGCATGCGCCGCTTCTGGCGGATTGGTTTGCCAAAACGGTAAACGATGCGTCGATGTTATTTTACAATAAACCGGCGGTTTATATGGGCGAGGGCGGCACTATTCCGTTTATGGGCATGCTGGGAGAGAAATTTCCGCAGGCTCAGTTTATGATAACAGGTGTGTTAGGGCCGAATTCAAATGCGCATGGACCTAATGAGTTTCTTCATTTGGATATGGTTAAAAAACTCACTGCTTGTGTGTCTTATGTGTTACATCAGCATTGTAACGCCCACCATGGTGCCTGATTCAAGGCCGAGTGTTGGGCTTCACAGCCCAACCTACCATATTGGAACCGTAAATTAATGTAGGTTGGGCTGTAAAGCCCAACAACGGTACTTGATTCCGGATTCTCGACAGTTAGATAAAATACTGACATACTCTGCATGGTCCAATCAATATGGAGAAAATAATGAAAAAAATATTGCTTGCGTTAGCAATAGCTGCTGCTTTTCTTTCCTATCCTCTTGGCGCAACCACAACGGTACTCATTGAAGATAGCATTACGCCGATTAATCTGAATACGGTAAATGCCAAAGTTCTGTCTAAATCATTTCGCGGAATTGGAGTTAAGCGTGCCGCGGCAATTATCAAATACCGTGATAGCCATGGCCGCTTTAAAACGATTGATGAACTGGGGCTGGTACCGGGAATTAGCAAGAATTTTGTCAGAATTCATTACGAAGAATTAAAAAAAGCATTCGTGCTGTAGGTCACTGCCAATAAGTGAGGGATTGTGTCATTCCCGCGAAGGCGGGAAGCTATTTCTCAAGTTGACTCTTTACCTTGTTTGTTGGATGGATCCCCGCCTTCGCGGGGATGACAAATTTACCTGCTTAATGGTAGTGTGCTGTAGGTTGAGTCGGTTCGATCTAACCTGCAAATCATATTCCTGTCAAAAGGTACATTATAAATGCAATTTGCAACCGAATACTAACCACAAAAAAAACTTTACAAAAGATCAGTCGATTTTTATCCAAATATAGGATAAAGTACTCGCCAAAAAAAGAACGAGGTATTATTGCTCATGCTCAGGAAATTAAGGGGAGTTTTCTCCAACGATTTATCAATTGATTTGGGAACGGCCAACACATTGATTTATGTCAGAGATAGAGGGATTGTCTTGAACGAACCTTCTGTAGTTGCACTAAGGAACGAGTCAGGGCAAAAGCGTGTTGCTGCGGTTGGGCTTGAGGCAAAACGCATGCTGGGAAGAACGCCTGGCAATATTAATGCCATCCGTCCAATGAAAGACGGCGTGATTGCAGACTTTTTCGTTACTGAAAAAATGCTCCAGCATTTTATTCATAAAGTGCATGAAAATAAATTCCTGCGTCCAAGTCCGCGGGTATTGGTTTGTGTACCATGCGGTTCAACCCAGGTTGAGCGAAGGGCGATTCGTGAATCTGCCATGGGTGCCGGGGCGCGTGAAGTATTCCTGATTGAAGAGCCTATGGCTGCTGCGCTGGGTTCTGGTATGCCAGTTGAAGAAGCCAGCGGCTCAATGGTTGTGGACATCGGCGGCGGCACTACTGAAGTTGCGATTATTTCCCTGAGTGGAATTGTTTACCACCAGTCAGTACGTATTGGCGGCGACAAGTTTGATGATGCAATCGTTTCTTATGTTCGCCGTAACTATGGCACGTTGATTGGTGAAACAACGGCGGAACGTATCAAACATGAAATTGGTTCTGCGTTCCCAAGCCGGGATCTGTTCGAAATTGAAGTTCGCGGACGAAATCTTGCAGAAGGTGTGCCGCGTAGCTTTACATTGACCAGCGCTGAAATTCTCGAAGCATTACAAGAGCCGCTTTCTGGTATTGTTGGCGCGGTAAGAGCCGCATTGGAGCTTGCTCCGCCTGAGCTCGCCGCTGATATTGCCGAGCGCGGAATGGTGCTGACTGGTGGTGGTGCGTTACTGAAAAATATGGATACGCTTTTAATGGAAGAAACAGGACTTCCTGTTCTTGTCGCAGAAGATCCACTCACTTGCGTAGCTCGTGGTGGCGGTAAGGCTCTCGAAACCATGGACTTGCGCGGTGGTGATTTCCTCTCAACAGAATAATTCCAGAAGCAGGCTTTTTACCAGAGGCAGACAGCGGCCAGTTAGCTTTGTGTTTGCCTCGGTGCTTGCTATCGCCCTCATGTTTTTCGATTACCACTACAAATACCTGGATAGTGTTCGTAGCGGATTTTCTTTTATTGTTTCTCCCCTGCAGTATGCAGTTGATTACCCGGTGCGGGTTATCGGCTGGTTTCAGTCCCTGGTCAAAGCGAAAACCGAGTTAATTAACGAAAATATGCAGTTGCGCTACCAACAGACAATGCTGGAAGCTGAACTTCAACGTTTAATGGTCATTAAGCAGGAAAATTCCCAGTTGCGTGAATTGCTGTTAACCTCATCCAAAGCAAAAATGAAAGGAATGGCTGCCCAGATCCTGGCTGTTGACACCACCTTGTCGCGTCAGTTGCTGGTAATAAACAAAGGCAAGCGGGATGGCGCCTATACCGGACAGCCCGTACTTGATGCCAAGGGAGTGATGGGGCAGATCATTGACGTTGGTTATATGACCAGTACCGTTTTACTGATTACCGATTCCAAAAGTGCAGTTCCTGTCCGTAATAACCGTACCGGTGAACGGGCCATTCTGGTTGGTTTAAACAATATAAGCCAGTTATCGCTGGTGAATCTGCCGCGTACCTCCAATATTGAAAAAGGCGATTTGCTGGTAACCTCGGGGCTGGGCAGGCTTTATCCTGAAGGTTACCCGGTAGGGCAGGTAATTAACGTGAGCAGTGTACCTGGCGAAGCATTTATCAAAGTTGATGTCAGCCCGATTGCCTTATTAAACCGTAATCGGTTAGTGCTATTAATCTGGCCAGGCAAAGAGCAGGCGGCGCTTACAGCCCAGATTAACGAGCGCATGAATGCTGCTGGAGCGATGTCATGAATTCTTTAAGTATTCGTCTTTTAATTAGCTTACTGCTCGCTCTGGCATTGACGATTTTACCTATGCCGGAAATATTGGTCATGATTAGGCCAGCGTGGGTTTTATTAACCGTACTTTATATCCAATATTACCTTCCTGAGCGGTTTAATATTGCAATTTTGTTCGTTCTTGGGTTGGTGATGGATGTTTTATTGGCCACGGTTATGGGCGAGCATGCCTTTGCTTTATCGATAGCGAGCTGGTTGGCGAGCAGTAAGGCGCGGCGTTTCCGCTTGTTTTCTATTAGCCAGCAAATGGGGTTGATTGGGGTTTTCTGCTTCCTTTACCAGGTAATTATCCTGACTATCGATGGATTTCTTGGCTTTCATGCCAGTTTTTTCAGTGCGATCGGCTGTGCGTTAAGCAGCGTCATGTTATGGCCCTGGATTCGCTTAATCGCTGAAGATTTGATATTGCCTCAGGCTTATTATCAAAAATAAACTGATTTACTTCAATATGGCAATATCAACCCGCAAAGGTTCATCTTCATTGACCACAAGATTTATTGTCCTGATTTCTTCAATTTCCGGATTATGTTTAATCGGATGAAATTCAAATACTATTTGGGGTAATGACAATTTGGATGGGCCGGGAAGCGTCGTTTTTAAATTGCCGCCTGTCATGTTGGTTATTTCGCTCATGGTATCGGCAATATCCTGGCGGCTAACTTCATTGATATCGATCGAAAAAATTTGTGCCGATACTTTCGAAACGGTTTGCTGGCTACAGTATAGATGAATAATACAGCTCCAGTCACCACTAATTGCGATTGCACCAGTTAACGATAACTTGCTTTCATCAGCGCCCAGTTTGGCAGTCTTAATAGGCATCGAAAACATGGTATCCCAGAGATTAGTGACGATTTCGGTAATTTGCCCGTTTAATCTATCCATTGTGTGTTCCCTTTTACACTAAAGAATAAACCTTCTGTTGCAGTATAGTAATTTTTGACTATTACTTCCAGTTTGCACAATTTTTCTTTTTATCGTCTATATTTGGTAAATAGAGACTGCGTGAAAAAACAACCTGCAATGGAATAATAATGAACGAAGAAATTGATGGTTATGATGAAATTGTCAAAGAATTTTTAGCAGAATGCACAGAGCACCTGGATACTTTAGACAATGGTTTTGTCGTTATTGAACAAAACTCTTCTGACAGAAAAACATTGGCAGAAATTTTTCGCTCTATCCACACCATTAAGGGTGGCGCCGGAATGTTGGCTTTTCAAAAATTGGAAAAAGTCACCCATGCTGCGGAAAGTTTATTGTCATTACTTCGTGACGGCAAACTGGAGTTAAATTCTCAAATCATAACAACCTTGTTACGCTCAGTGGACGTGGTGAGAGAAATGCTTAATATTATTTCTGTCACAAGTTTTGATGGTGATGATGAACATGAGGAGTTGATTGCGGATTTGTTGCGATTGCAGACACCGCAACCAGCGGAACAACCGAAACAGTCCAAATCGCGAAAATCGAAGCAATCCAGGCAGCCGCAAAAACCTGAACAATCGACTATTCCGGCTCAAAATATCCATGTTGAATCGATTGAGGACGAGACGGCAAGCGAGGCTGAACAGGAACCTGAGATCCAGTTAAGCTATGGGGCTGAGCCTGAAAACAAGGATTTTATTGAGACTCAGTCTACTGAAACACACGAGGAGTATCCTAAAATGGACATCCCTTCTCTGTCAGTTAATAGCGGTGCCGAAAGCGAACAATCTTCTGATATGAAAAACACGGCAGTAATAGATGCCACTATACGAATAAATGTTGATTTACTCGATAAGTTGATGAATTTGGTTGGCGAACTTGTTTTATCACGCAATCAGATTCTGCAGTTTATTTCGGCAATATCCGATTCCAGCTTCATTGCAGTATCACAACGCTTGAATTTAATTACCTCAGAGTTACAAGAGGGGGTAATGAAAACACGCATGCAGCCTATTGGTAATGTATGGAGTAAATTCACCCGAATTGTAAGAGATCTTGCTACCACTTGTAATAAGCGGGTTAACCTGGTGATGTATGGTAAAGAAACCGAGTTGGACAAGACACTGATTGAAGCGATTAAAGATCCGTTAACACACATCGTAAGAAATTCAGTTGATCATGGCATCGAACTGCCGGAAAAACGCCGTCTCGCCGGAAAACCCGAAGAAGGTACAATTACCTTAAAGGCTTATCATGAAGGCGGGCACGTTAATATTGAAATCCATGATGATGGCGGCGGGCTGTCTGCTGAAAAAATTAAAGGAAAAGCGCTTGAAAAGGGGCTTATAAGTGCTGATCAAGCCGCGCGAATGAGTGAACGGGATGCACTAAACCTGGTTTTCCTCCCCGGTTTTTCCACTGCTGAAAAAGTGACCAATATTTCTGGCCGCGGCGTAGGTATGGATGTAGTCCGTACTAATATTGAGCGGATTAACGGCACAATAGAATTACAAAGCAAATTAGGTTGGTCTACAACGATCAAGATAAAGATTCCATTAACATTGGCGATTATCCCGGCCTTAATAATTACCTGCCAGGGCAATCGTTATGCCATACCGCAGATTAGCCTGCTGGAACTGGTTCGCCTGGAGCCTGACGAGATTGATAATAATATTCAGTATATTAAAGATGATCCAGTGTATAAACTGCGAGGAAAATTATTACCGCTGGTTTATTTAAATAAAGAGCTGGAATTAGCCGGCGGTGTAGTCGGCAGAAATAATGAATCGATTAATATTGTTGTTTTACAGGCAGGCGAGACTGAATTTGGTTTAGTTGTCGACAGTATTACTGATACGCAGGAAATTGTCGTTAAACCATTAAGTAAGTTATTACGTAATCAGCAGGTATTTGCCGGCGCTACGATTATGGGTGATGGCAAGATCTCATTAATTCTTGATGCCGTGGGCATTGCGCGAAAAGCAGGACTGCTTTCAACCTCCATGGATGCTAATAAAATTAACAGGAAAAACGAAGATCAGGAAAATAAATTGGAAAAACAAACCCTGCTTCTTTTAAGCGCAGGTACAGCTAACCCTATGGGTGTTCCGTTAGAAAAAGTGGATCGCATCGAAGAGTTTTCTACGGAGACGATTGAGTTAATCGGGGCTCAGGAAGTTGTGCAATATCGAGACTCTATTATGCCGCTTGTTCGCCTTAATAAATTTATGAGAGCGAATGGTTCAATGGTTATTGATGACAAAAAAGTGCAGGTAATCGTGCACTCCAATGGTTCACATAATTATGGGTTAGTTGTTGATCGGGTTTATGACATTGTTGAAGGAGCTTTCCGATTTGATAAGGACATTAGGCGTCCAGGTGTTATAGGGGCTTCAGTCATTGAGGATAAAATAACAGAAATCCTGGATATTGAAGCAATTATGCGTGATGTATTGCCTGCGTATTACCAACAGTCCGCTAAGGTGCAATCATGACAGCAGAGAGAAAAATCTGTACTTTCTATGTGCATAACTTTTTCTTTGGTATTGATGTATTTAAAATTCAAGAGGTTATCCGCTTTCAGGAAATGACGCATGTTCCCCTGGCAAGCGATGTTATCAGCGGCTTAATTAATATGAGAGGCCAGATTGTTACTGCAATAGATATGCGTAAACGCCTTGATTTTCCTCCTGCCGAAGAAAAACCGACAAATATTATCGTTCGTACTGATGATTCACTAATTAGTCTGCTAGTTGATGGCATTGGCGATGTTATTGATATTCCCGAGGATAAATTTGAATCGCCGCCGGAAAATGTAAAAAGCAGTTTTCAGCAATTTTTAAAAGAAGTATGTCAGTTAGATAAGCAGCTATTGTTAATACTGGATATTGAACAATTATTAAAAATAGCAATGTAGAAGCTGGGCCAGGTAAAAAATAAGGACGGGATCATGAAAAAAGCAATCAATCACGGTGAAAAAGACATTGTTGATCAAATCGATGGCACAAATGATTTACAAACAAAATATGAAACCTTGCAGCGAGAGCACAAGGCAGTTATGGATGCCATTAATATGGCGAATATCGTGTCTGAAGCAAATCCCCGTGGTGTGGTTATTGCCGTTAATGACAAGCTTTGTGAAGTATCTCAATATAGCCGTGAAGAATGTATTGGCAGGCCTCACAATATGTTCCGTCACCCTGACATGCCGAAAAGCGTATTTAAAGAACTTTGGAATACTATCGGTTCCGGAAAAATATTTAATGGAAAAATCAAAAACAAACGAAAAGACGGCACCCCTTATTATGTCGATGCTTTGATTACACCTGTATTTGATGAAAATGGAAAAATTGCCAAGTACATCGGTATTAGAACCGACACAACCGATATACAAATGGATTTGGCACGTTATAAAGCTATTTATGATGCGGTAAATTATGCTTCGGCCTTGATTGAGTTCGATCTGCAGGGGCATATCCTGGATGCCAATCAGAATTTTCTCGATGTGATGGGCTACAGTTTGAGTGAAATTAAAGGCAAGCATCATTCAATGTTTATCGATCCAGATGAAGCCAAATCGGAAAAATATCGCCAATTCTGGGAAGATCTGCGGGCTGGCGTGACCGTTCGTGATGTCTTTAAACGGATAGGCAAAGGCGGCAAGACTGTTTGGATACGGGCATCTTATGGACCGCAAAAAGATGATAGCGGGCACGTAATCGGTGTTATAAAACTGGCGACTGATGTCACTGAGGAAAAAAACCGTGAACTCGATTTAATGCGTAAAGTAAATATGATTCTGGAAGTGATGAGCGCAGCAGAGAAAGGGGATTTGCGCAAAGAAATAGAAGTGAGCGGCAATGAGCCTGTCGATCTCGTTTGTGCCTCTATCAAGCAGTTTTTAGCTACTCTTCGTGAAAATATTGCACACATCACTAAAAGCACCCAAGCGTTAATGTCTTCCTCAGAAGAGCTAACTGCTATCGGACAGCAAATGGCGGGCACCGCGGAAGAAACGTCCGCACAATCAAATATTGTCTCTTCGTCTGCGGAGCAAGTCAGTAGAAATATCCAGACAGTTGCGTCCAGTGCAGAAGAATTGAACGCCAGTATTCGGGAAATTGCTAAAAATACTTCTGATGCAGCCAATGTTGCGACGCAGGCAGTTTCATTAACTGATGAAGCAACGCTTACTATGTCCAAGTTGGGCGAAAGCAGCGCCCAGATTGGCAATGTGGTTAAGGTCATTACTTCTATCGCTCAACAAACCAACCTGCTGGCATTAAATGCGACAATCGAAGCGGCACGGGCAGGTGAAGCGGGTAAAGGATTTGCGGTAGTCGCCAATGAGGTAAAAGAATTAGCCAAAGAGACAGCTAAAGCTACGGAAGATATTAGCCACCGTATTGAAGCAATTCAAAGCGATACTGTTGCTTCGGTCGAGGTGATTACCAAGGTAAATAATATCATCCGGGAAATTAACGAAACCCAGAACACTATTGCTTCTGCAGTAGAGGAGCAAAGTGCGACAACCAGTGAAATTGGACGAAGCGTCTCTGAGGCGGCAGTTGGCGGCGCTGAAATTTCTGAAAATATTTTGGGGGTAGCGCAAGCCGCCAAAGACACTGCGCAAGGCGCAAGCAGTAACCAGATCGCGGCAGAGGAATTAGCACGGATGGCATCAGAATTGCAACGCATTGTTTCGCAATTTATTTATGAATAATCTGATTTATAAGGGAGTTATATGATGAAAAGAGTAATCCTGATTGACGACTCAAAAACTGCCAGAGCAATGCTCAAGCGCATTTTTGTCGAGTTGGGAGATTGGGAGATCATGGAGGCATCTAATGGACTGGAGGCTCTGGAGCAACTGGCCAGGGTGCCTTCGATAGATTTGGCGTGCGTGGACTGGAATATGCCAGTGATGAATGGCCTTGAGTTCATTACAGAGGCTAAAAAGAAAATGAAAGGGGTCTGGATGATGATGGTTACCTCTGAAACTGAAATGAATAATATGTATAAGGCAATGGTTGCTGGCGCTAATGAATATGTTATGAAGCCTTTTACTAAAGAAGTGATCCTGGCGAAACTTGATATGATGGGATTGGCAACATAATCATATAATCTGTTTAAGGATTAAATAGAATGTCTAAAATTAAAGTGATGATAATTGATGATTCTGCCTTAATGAGACGAATTATTAATACCTTACTAAGCAAAGACCCTGATATTGAAGTTGTCGGCTCAATTAGTAATGCGGTCTATGCGTTAAATATGATTGAACGCTTACAGCCGGATATTATCACCCTGGACATTGAAATGCCTGGAATGGATGGTTTGACGGCATTAACCGAATTAAGGAAAAAATACCCTGAATTACCGGTGATTATGTGCAGTTCGTTAACCCTGAATGGCGCGACTGTCACATTAGAGGCATTAAACCGCGGCGCCAATGATTATGTGACCAAACCGTCTTCTTCGGGGTCGGCAAAAGATTCATTTGAGCAAATGAGTCAAGACTTGCTTTATAAAATTAAGGGGCTTACCAGTCATTTAGTTAAAGCCGCGCCTCAGCCAGTTGTCGCAAAACCACAAACAACATCTTCTTCGGAACCCAGAGCTATCCATGTTCTTGCGATAGGAGTATCTACTGGCGGGCCTAATGCACTCACTGAATTGTTGCCCAAACTACCACGGGATTTTCCGGTTCCGGTTGTGATAGTGCAGCATATGCCTCCGGTTTTTACCAAAATTCTGGCTGAAAATTTATCTAAAAAATCAGCTTTGGACGTTAAAGAAGCGGTTGATGGCGATATCCTGACTCCAGGTACGATTTTTATCGCACCCGGAAATTATCATATGACCGTTGCCCGGGATGGATTGCAAACCAGATTGCGTCTGAATCAGGATCCTCCTGAAAATTTTTGTCGGCCTGCGGTTGATGTGCTTTTTCGCTCTGTAGCCGCCTTGTATGGAAAAAATACTCTTTCGGTCATTATGACCGGAATGGGACAAGACGGGATGCTAGGGTGTAAAGAGATTAAACAGGAAGGGGGATTGGTTATTATCCAGGATCAGGCATCAAGTGTAGTCTGGGGCATGCCTGGGGCCGTATATAAAGAGCAGTTGGCGGATGCTGTCTATCCTTTAACCGATCTCGGCGGGGCGATTGTTCAATGCGTTAACAGGAAAGGGCTGTTAATATGACTAATGATGACTTTGACTACATTAAGTTATTTATAAAAAATCATGCTGCAATTGTGCTTGAAAAAGGAAAGGAATATCTTGTTCAGGCACGCCTGACGCCCATCGCCAAAGAGTATGGCATGACAAGTGTTGATGCCTTGATTCAGGAGTTAAAAAACAAGCCTACCGAGCTATTAAAACAGAAAATTGTTGATGCAATGACGACTAATGAAACGCTCTTTTTTCGTGACTCACATCCGTTTGAATTATTAAAAAATGTAGTTATTCCCAAACTTGTCGAAAGTAAAATGAAAGAAAAAAAACTGGTAATCTGGTGTGCAGCCGCCTCAAGCGGGCAGGAGCCTTATACCATTGCCATCATCCTGAAAGAACTTGAACCATTGCTGCAGGGCTGGACCATAAAATTTGTGGCCAGTGATATAGCAGAAAATATGTTAACCAGGGCAAAGGAAGGGATCTATAGCCAATTGGAAGTAAACCGCGGAATGCCCTTGCCTTATTTGTTAAAGTACTTTGAAAAAGAAGGCAATGCCTGGCGGATTCGAAAGGAATTGCGGGATATGATTGAGTATAAAAAAGTGAATATTGTCAAAGAGTGGCCCTTATCCCAGGTGGATATTGTATTTATGAGAAATATTCTGATTTATTTTGATTTGGAAACTAAAAAGGAAATCTTCAAGCGATTAAGTACCATAATGACTCGGGATAGCTATTTATTTTTAGGCGGTTCAGAAACTCTGTTAGGACTTAATTGTGATTTTGAGCGGTTAGGCGTTGATAGAGTACCTTGTTACCAACTGAAAAAGACAAATTAATTGATGGATGATGCTATGAATAATGATCAATTGCTTGTACCCTGGCTTCAGGCGTCTGTAGAGGCGTTTTGTGATTTTGTTTCACAGAGTTTTTTTATTGAAGAAGTTATTGATCCCGCTAATCTTCAAATTGAAGATGCAGGGCAGTTAAAAAATACCAAAAACCTTGAAGGATCTGCTATAGATCTCAGCATCAATGATAAAAAAATCAGGATCTATTTTTTGGCAAATCAGGAAACATTAAGCAATATTGCTGCCCGTATTTTATATACTGATGTTCAGGAAATCCCTGAATATACAGATATAATCGATGCAATAAAAGAAATGACCAATG
Organism: Legionella dresdenensis; assembly: GCF_042649825.1. Classification (NCBI taxonomy): domain Bacteria; kingdom Pseudomonadati; phylum Pseudomonadota; class Gammaproteobacteria; order Legionellales; family Legionellaceae; genus Legionella; species Legionella dresdenensis. Next base: position 19,965 of record NZ_JBHSAB010000026.1, read on the forward strand.
TAATCGCCGGCGGTGTTAAAAGCCGCCTTAGCGCCGAGGCAGAAGGCGAGATTGTATTAGGTCTTCCTGTTTATATTAAGCAAATTCCTATCGAAATGGATGAAAAAAACATGGCTATATTAGGCAAATTTAATCTGAATGAGGGTGCGGCTTATTTTTTAATTAATTTTGTATTATGATTTAAATTATGGGGCGCATAAATATAATGGAATTTTTATGATAAAAAATAAAAATAAATTACTGACTATTCTTTTTATGAGCGTTTGTTTTTTTTCATTTTCAAAACCCTCATTTTCCGATTTTTCTGCGCCTGAGTTACCGCAAATCCACTTGCTCCTTGATGTTTCCGGTAGCATGAAAAAAACTGATCCAGACAATTTTCGTCTGGCTGCAACAAAATTACTGATGAATCTCCTTCACGAGCGGGCAGCATTAAGCATTATGTCATTTGACGGCAATACCGTATTGCTTACCCCGGTCATGCCGGTTAACCGGCAATATCAGGCTTTGTTTAGCCGTAAACACTCGTTAATTACCTCTTCCGGAGCGAACACAGATATTAATAAAGCGGTGCTCGCGGCTGATGCGAATTGGCCAGACAATAAGGCGGCGCGGATTATTATTCTTCTGACCGATGGCATGATTGATCTGGGTTCAGAACAGTATAGTCAGGCGAGCAGACAGATTTTGCTGGGATCGACTTTGCAGCAGTTACAAAAAGATCACGTCCAGGTATTTACTATCGGACTATCGAATATGGCCGACAGCGATTTGTTAAGTACGCTTGCAGATAAAACTAACGGCATTTACCAGAGTGTCAACTCAAGCGAGCAATTAGAGAGTATTCTCTATAATATTTTCAATGCAACTATTAGTGCACAGGGTGTTCCAATTACTCCAACCGATGCATTAACACGCAAAATAGCAGTCGATCAACGAGTAAAACATTTAACCTTGGTTATCCAGGTTGAACCCGAAAATGGTGCAGTTGAACTTGTAAGGCCTGATCACAAACTCTTAAAAGATGGTCAGGATAATGCCGAATTTTTAAGAATTAAAAAATATCTGCTAATCAATATCGACAAACCGATGCCAGGCGACTGGTTGCTGAAAGGCAACCCGCAGCAAATCGAGCGGGCGGTGATTCTGACCGATCTCAAGCTAGTGAACTCGGCGCTGCGCGGCATCCATTTTAATGGGGAAATAATAAGACTATCAGCCCAATTGATTGATCAGGAGAAAAAACTGGAGCTTCCCATTGTCGTTAATCATACTCAAGTGCAATTGGTATTAAAAAATAAATCGTATATGGTCAATTATCCCCTCTCTTATCAAGGACAAGGCGATTTCGAGGCTGAAATTGTGTTAGATGCCCCTGTGGGCTTGCTAGAAGGGATTTTCAGCGCTAAATATGAGTTTTTTAATCGCGAAAACCAATTTTTGATTGAAGTGAAGAAAGCGCCCTTTGAGCAATTTGTCAGTGAAGATCGTGGATATTCGTTACGCTTATTGAATCCTGAATTATTGGTTGATCCGATATCAATTGCCGTTTACAGCCAGGATACCAGACTTAAGCTGATCCTGAACCGAAATGGCAACATATGGCAGGCAGGCTCTAATACTTTATGTTCTTTTCAGAAAAACCAGCAAGTTGTATTTCATACCGTAATTACTGCCCGTACTCAGCTTGACAGACAGGTAAAAATTCGTCTGCCTGAAATGACGTTAAATTGTAAACAATATGATGTGGGCAGCGTGCTGCCGACGCCGCCGCATTTTCCTTCCCAGAAATACCTTGCAGGCCTTGCTGCTGAAAAAGCCAGACAGGCTGCTGCCGCCAAGGCTGAAAAAATGAAAAAACAGAAGGCTATTGAGGCTGCTAATGCATTTCACCCTAATTATCTTCTGCTGCTCCTTGCGATTCCATTGTTAATCGGACTCTGGTTTTTGTTCCGCTGGGTTAGCAAGCAGCTATATAAAAGAAAAATAAAGAAATTAGATATTGATTAAAATACAAGGAATTTTTGTACTATGCTTAATGTGTAGATTGGTAACAGATACCAAAATATAGTGAGGTCCGACACAATGTCTAACAGCACGATTATAACAATATTGCTAGCGTTGGTTGTTTGTCTGGTGACAATTATTATTTATAATTTTGTGACCAATATGAAAAAAAATGCTGCCTTATTTAAAGCTGTTGCTGAAACAAAAGAGCTTATTAAAGAAAAAATCTCGCAGGATGAGAAGGCCGTAAGCAAATTACTTTCTGTTTTTTTTCCTGATAACGTAACTGATCGATGGGCGCTGTTACGCAATAATGAGCTGGAATTTAGTAAAGATATGTTGAAATTACTTGTCAGCAGCCAACCCATAGCCATAGAAACCTTCCCTGCATTAATGGATAAATTCAAAGCGGCTTATTTGGTCTGCCTTGAAGAGATTGTCCAGATCCATAATACCATTAAAGATATGTCTCACCACCTGACAATCACAACTCCTTTGGGCGGCGAAGCAGAAACCAATTTAAAAGAATGTATTTACAAAATGAGTGAGCTGGTTAACGAGCAAGTTGATGAAAACTCAATGGAATATAATGGATTTCTGGTTTCAAAATTGCCGCCTCTGATTCAAAAAATGGTGGAAAGATTTGGTGATGTTGAGGAACGGTTTGTACAGTATGACGCTTTAATTGAGCAGTTGCGGCATGAAAAACTTGATATGGAAAGTAAAAATGAAGCAAGCAGAGAGGTATTGCAATTGGTCTATGATAAATATGGCAGCAAACTGGGTCTGAAAGAACCTGCCAGGCCTGTGTTGGAAATGAGTGATGAGGAAATGCAGACTTTGTTTGAGGTTAACGAGCTGGTGAAAAAAAATAGCTAAACTCAGCAGATGCGGGTTTAAAACATAAACGCTAACGGATGGAAATAATTATGTCGGCCGATGCAAAAATTTTAGTAATCGATGATTTTGCAACAATGAGAAAAATTGTGACCACTATGTTACAAAAACTGCAGTATAAAAATATTTCTGAAGCAGACTCAGGGAAATCTGGCTGGGAGATGCTGCAAAAAGACAGCTTTGACCTGGTGATCAGTGATTGTAATATGCCTGAGATGACTGGAATTGAGTTGTTAAAAAAAATTCGGGAAGATAGCAGATTAAGCAAACAGAAATTTATTATGGTGTCAGCGGAGGCTGATATTGAACTAATGAAAAGCTCCAAGCAATTGAATATAGACGGTTATATTTTGAAGCCGTTTAAAATTGAAACGCTTGAAGCGAAACTCAAAACAGTTTTACCGTAGAGTAATGAAGTGTTGGGCTTTACAGCCCAACAGTCCTTTACACATTAACCAAAACAAACTGCCCGGGCAGCAGATCATTGAGTTGCCAATCCGCAATTCGATGCCTGATCAGCCGCAAGGTAGGAAAACCAATGGCAGCGGTCATTTTACGGACCTGATGATTTTTTCCTTCCTGTAAAATGATTTCAAGCCAGCTTGTTGGAACTGTTTTACGAAAACGTACTGGCGGATCACGCGGCCATAGCTTTTCAGGCTCAGTTATCAGTTTGACAGCAGCCGGAAGATAGCGTATCCCGTTCAGGAGCAGGCCTTGTCTGATGGGTTCGAGGTCCTGTTGTTTCGGAACTCCTTCCACCTGTACCCAATAGTGTTTCTTTTTATTATAGCGCGGATGGCTGAGTTGGTGTTGCAGACGACCGTCGTTTGTTAAAATCAGCAAACCCTCGCTGTTTTTATCCAGTCGGCCTGCAGGATAAAAATCGGGCAGCTGAATGAAATTTGCCAGAGTGGTATCGTTTTTCTCACCCGTGAACTGACAAAGAACATCATAAGGCTTATTAAACAGTAAAATTTGAGGCACGTTAGGCAAAAAAAGGACGTAAAAATAAAAATGTAATTATGCCTGCATTCTTTCTTGGGGCAAAGAGTTTTAGCATGCTATGATAATTATTTTTTACTGCGGAGCAATTAGAATGAACTTTGAAAAAATAATCATGCCGGCTCAAGGCCAGGCTATTACTGTTGCAGCAGACTTATCGCTGAATGTTCCTGATTTTCCTATTATTCCGTTTATTGAAGGGGATGGTATCGGCGTGGATGTAACGCCTCCAATGCGGGAAGTGGTGGACGCTGCTGTGGCAAAAGCTTACGGTGGTAAAAGAAAAATTTCCTGGATGGAAGTTTATGCCGGTGAAAAGGCAACCAAAGTTTATGGCGCTGACCAATGGCTGCCTGCAGAAACGCTTGAGGCCATGAAGCAATTTGTTGTTTCAATCAAAGGTCCTCTGACTACACCGGTAGGCGGCGGTATCCGTTCGTTAAACGTAGCAATCCGCCAGGAGCTGGATTTATATACTTGCCTGCGTCCTATCCGTTATTTTACCGGCACGCCAAGCCCGGTTAAAGAGCCCTGGAAAACGGATATGGTTATATTCCGGGAAAATTCTGAGGATATCTATGCTGGTATTGAATGGCAGGCTGATTCAGAAGGCGCTGACAAGCTGATTCGCTTCCTGAGAGAGGAAATGGGCGTTAAAAAAATCCGTTTCCCGGAGCATTGCGGTATTGGCATAAAACCGGTTTCAAAAGAGGGAACAACCCGCCTGGTTAAAGCGGCTATTCAATACGCGATTGATAATGATCGGGATTCAGTTACGCTCGTTCATAAAGGCAATATTATGAAGTTTACTGAAGGGGCTTTCAAAGACTGGGGTTACCAGGTTGCCCGCGATCATTTTGGCGCTGAATTATTTGAAGGCGGTCCCTGGATGAAGCTGACCAATCCAAAAAACGGAAAATCGATTATAATTAAAGATGTGATAGCTGATGCATTTTTACAGCAGATTCTGTTAAGACCAGAAGATTATAGCGTAATTGCAACCCTGAATCTGAACGGTGACTACATCTCTGATGCACTGGCGGCTCAGGTTGGCGGTATTGGTATTGCTCCTGGCGCAAATATCGGCGATAAAGTTGCTGTATTTGAAGCAACTCATGGAACCGCGCCAAAATACGCCGGGCTTGATAAAGTAAACCCAGGTTCCTTAATTCTTTCTGCTGAAATGATGTTAAGGCATTTGGGATGGACAGAGGCTGCTGATTTAATTATCAATGCCATGTCTGATGCTATTGAAGCAAAAACAGTAACTTATGACTTTCAACGCATGATGGAAGATGCAACCTGCGTGAGCAGTTCTGGCTTTGGTAAGGCTATGATTAGTCATATGTAATGGCGGTACCGTGCGAACATACAGTGTTGTTTTGCTTACGTTCGCAAAGACGAGCAAGCAGGTGATGCCAGAATGACTTTAAACATCGCAAGATGTTGGTTATTCTGGCATATGAAGAAAAATTCGATATTTTAATTGATTTTTACTGGCCAAACAGCTGTTGAAAGTCTATAAAATTAATTAAAGGGTATAAGAAATGAGTGGGCGTTTTTTAGAAGAGATTATTGAACGGAAAGTCGCTGAGGCTGAGGTCGTTCCGGCAATAAAACTGCCTAAAAAATATAAAGTTCTTCTGCTCAATGACGATTATACTCCTATGAACTTCGTTGTTGATGTGCTAAAGCGGTTTTTTCGGTTAAGTGAGGAAATGGCGACACAGATAATGCTTCAGGTTCATGTGTTGGGTAAAGGTGTTTGTGGTGTGTATACGAGGGATATAGCGGAAACCAAGGTGGCTCAGGTCAACGACTATGCAAGAAGTTTTGAGCATCCTTTGCTATGTGCCATGGAGCCGGAGTAACGCAGGTGGGTGAAGAGGAGCAGCGAAAATGTTAAATAAAGAGTTGGAATTCACCTTAAATCTTGCATTTAAGGAAGCCAAAGAAAAACGTCATGAGTTTATGACTGTTGAACATTTACTGTTGTCTTTACTTGATAACCCTGCTGCAGGCAATGTTCTGCAGGCTTGTGATGCCAATATTGACGTTTTAAGGCGGGATCTGGTCGAATTTATCGATGAAACAACCCCGCGTATCCCTGAGGGCGAGCTGGATCGCGAAACACAGCCGACTCTGGGATTCCAGCGTGTATTGCAACGAGCAGTGTTCCATGTGCAGTCAGCTGGTAAAACAGAAGTTACCGGCGCCAACGTTCTTGCAGCTATCTTCAGCGAACAGGAAAGTCAGGCAGTCTATTTCTTAAGACGTGAAAATATAACCCGTCTGGATGTGATTAATTACATTTCACACGGGGTATCGAAATACCATAATAACGAAATGAATGACAATATGGGCTCTTCAATGGATGAAGAAACTATGTCATCTGACGGCAATGAATCACCGCTGGAAAGCTACTGCATGAATCTTAACAAGCGTGCACGTCTTGGCAAGATTGATCCATTGATTGGCCGTCATGAAGAAATACAGCGTACTATTCAGGTGCTGTGCCGCAGACGCAAAAATAATCCCTTACTGGTTGGCGAGGCTGGTGTTGGCAAAACAGCTATTGCTGAAGGTCTGGCACGTCGGATTGTGGATGGCGAGGTACCGGAAGCGATCAATAATTGCGTTGTCTACTCGCTTGATTTGGGTGCTCTGTTGGCAGGTACCAAATATCGCGGAGACTTCGAAAAACGCTTAAAAGCGGTCTTAAAACAGTTGAGTCAGCAGGAAGGCGCGGTGCTATTCATTGATGAAATCCATACCATCATAGGCGCTGGTGCAGCTTCTGGCGGGGTTATGGACGCCTCTAACCTGATTAAACCCTTGCTGGCTAATGGTGAATTAAAATGCATAGGTTCTACAACTTATCAGGAATATCGCGGTATCTTTGAAAAAGATAGAGCTTTGGCGCGGCGATTCCAGAAAATCGATATTACTGAGCCGTCAATTGATGAAACATTTGAAATCCTGAAAGGGTTGAAACCACGGCTGGAAGAGCATCATAACGTTAAATTCTCTACCGCTGCCCTGAAAGCAGCAGCTGAACTGTCAGCAAAATATATCAACGACCGTTTCTTGCCGGATAAGGCAATCGATGTGGTTGACGAGGCTGGCGCGTATCAGAATTTGTTGACTGCTAACAAACGCCGTAAAATTATCAGTGTCACTGAAATTGAAAATGTGGTTGCCAAAATCGCCCGCATCCCGGTTAAAAAAGTTTCTGCACGCGACAAGGATACCCTCCGTAATCTTGAACGGGATCTGAAATTACTGGTTTACGGACAGGATGATGCGATTACCGCATTGGCCTCAGCAATCAAGCTTGCCCGCTCAGGGCTGCGCGAAGCGCAAAAACCGGTAGGTTGCTTCCTCTTTGCCGGCCCAACAGGGGTAGGTAAAACAGAAGTGACCAAGCAGCTGGCTAATCTTCTCGGCATTGAGCTGCTGCGTTTTGACATGTCTGAGTATATGGAAAAACATACCGTATCACGCTTGATTGGAGCTCCTCCAGGATATGTCGGCTACGATCAGGGCGGATTGTTAACAGAAGCAGTTACTAAAAATCCTCATTCAGTGTTGCTGCTTGATGAAATTGAGAAAGCGCATCCTGATGTATTTAACCTGCTGCTGCAGATTATGGATCACGGTACACTGACTGATACTAACGGCCGCCAGGCAGACTTTAGACACGTTATTCTGGTGATGACCAGTAACGCCGGCGCCAGCGAAATTACCCGTAATTCAATAGGATTTAATTTACAGGATAACAGCACTGACGGCCTTGAAATGATCAAGCGCCAATTTAGTCCTGAGTTCAGGAACCGACTTGACGCTATCATTAACTTTGCTCCGCTTGACCATGTGACAATTGGTCTGGTTGTCGACAAATTTATCATGGAGCTTGATGAGCAACTCAGCAATAAAGGGGTGACTTTCAAAGTAGATAAAGCTGCCCGTGAATGGCTGATTGAGCATGGTTATGATCGCGCAATGGGTGCACGGCCAATGGCAAGACTGATTCAGGAACAGATCAAAAAACCGTTGGCTGATGAGTTGTTGTTCGGTAAACTGGCAAACGGCGGACATGTCACCATCCAGGTCAAAGACGGCAAACTGCACTTTGACAGCCATGATTACCGTGAAGGGGTGTGCTAGCAGCATCTATTTATCACTGCCATTATGTTAAGGATTCTGTCATTCCCGCCTTCGCGGGGATGACAAATTTTCTGAAACCTCTACAAGGGTTTTTTTTACCGCAAAAAACGCTACAATACAGGCAATAAGCCATGATGTGGAAAAGCAATGCTCAGTGTAATAATTATAACGAAAAACGAAGAAGCCAATATCAGGCGGTGTCTTGAATCAATCAAATGGGTCGATGAGGTTATCGTGCTGGATTCGGGCAGCACCGACAATACCGTTGCGATTGCGCAGGAATATACTGAAAAAGTTTTTATCAGTGAAGACTGGCAGGGGTACGGCATTCAAAAACAGCGTGTATTATCACTTGCCACCTGCGATTGGGTACTCAATCTCGATGCAGACGAGCAGGTCAGTGAGGACTTGAAAGATGTACTTGAATTAGCCATGGAATCTGAGGAGTTCGATGCCTATCGAGTACCGATTTGCATGAAGTTTTATGGCAAAGTCTTGCGTTATTCCTCAAGCCCCAAGCGCCATATTCGGTTATTCAAACGTGAGGGGGCAAATTATAGCGACGATATCGTCCATGAAAAAATTGTACTGCCAGAGGATAGCCGGATAGGGAAGATCAAAACGCCGATAATCCACAATTCATTTCAGGATGTCACTCATGCGCTGGCAAAAGTGAATCGTTATTCTTCGTATAGCGCCAGGGTACGGCTGGAGAAAAATCACGGCAAACCGCCAAGCCTTACAAAAGTCCTGTTCAGCACGTGCTGGATGTATTACCGTTGCCTTATTCTGCAGCTCGGTTTCCTCGATGGAAAAGCGGGTTTTCTGATGGCAGTACTTAATGCTCAGGGGACATTTTATCGCGGTATAAAGCAGATATACCCGGATAGGGCAGCGAAAAAAATCAGCGCAGTAAAAGAAAAATAATTATTTTGCAAAGACTGTATTTGGGCCGCTCCGGCCCAATATTACGAATTTGAATTCTGATCAGAATTTATCTGTTTGATAGACCTCTAAAAAACGCTACAATATGAATACTGGCAATAATTCATGATGTGGAAAAACAATGAAATCCAGCGAAAGGTTAATCTTGTTTTTATTAACTCTTTTATGTTCTCAATTATTGTTTGCAGAATCCACTTATTGCGACGCAACAAGAGAGCGTCCTTGTCTGGTACAGGATACTGATTATTCCAATTCGACCGTGCGTGATTTACGCAGCAGTTTAATGATAGCCGATTATTATTCCGGCAATAAAGCGGGTCTCGAACAATTCCGTGCTTCGGCAAGCTCACAACCCTCAGAGCCGGGCTGGCTGGTAGTTGCTGATTTTATTTATCAACAGACTGGGAATGGGACGCAAAAAGTCACTGTAATCGATTTGAGGCAGGAAAATCATGGTTATCTCAACGGAAACGCCATTACCCTGACCGATACGCATGACTGGATAAATGCGGATAAAAGCAAAGAAATGGCGCTGATGTACGAGCAGGAATGGTTAAACACCCTGGCTGTGGAAACGTTTATCAGTAATATCCTGAATGTAGAACAATTCAAGATGGGGGAGTACGCTGCCGGACAGACCCTTAAAGTACAAGCAGTAAACAATGAAAAGGATGTGGTGACGAAACTTGGGTTTAATTATCACCGTTTGGCTGTTACTGATCATCGCTCGCCGGACAGGCGCGAGGTCGATGCATTTATAGGCCTGGTAGATAACCTGCCGCCAGACGGGTGGCTGCATATTCACTGTCGCGGCGGCAAGGGGCGTACAACCACTTTTATGGTGTTATACGACATGTTGAAAAATGCGGATAAAGTCTCATTAGACGAGATTCTGGCCAGGCAAGCCGCTATTCCTCCTCATTACAACCTTACTGATATCAACAAAACCGATCCTGAGTTAGTGCCTTATTATTATGACAGACTGCTTTTTCTTGAACAATTTTATCACTTTGCGCAGTCCAGATTAGAAGGGAATCATCAAACCTGGTCTCAGTGGCTGGAATTGAGGAAATCGTAGCCTTGATGTATGCAGCTTTAGCGCTGTCTCGAAGCCTGTGGTATAGTGCCAAGCCTTCGAGATAAATAAAGTCCCTAAAGTTATTATTTGTTTATTTAAACCACAGATTTTTAAATTTACCCGTATCTGCCCCCTCTCCCGCGAAAGGAATTTAAATAGTATACTGATGGTTCTTCGCGGGAGAGGGTTGGGGAGAGGGAAGCCGACAAATCGATACTGAGGCAACGCGCAAAGAAGTTACGTAGGCAAAGTACCCTTACAGCGCAGCATCTATGGTATTATCTTCGATTCTTCCGAAGCGCTTAATTTTTGAAAAAAACGTTCAATGATATTTCTCTCTTTATAGATTGTGGATCATGCTCTATTGGGTTTAGCCGCCTGCTCTTATTTGGGATAACATGCTGTATTCCTTTTCCAAAAATAAGCGCATCATCTATTACCATTCGTGACATTCCCTCTCCCCAACCCTCTCCCGCGAAGGATCATCAGTATACTATTTAAATTCCTTTCGCGGGAGAGGGGGCATATCGAGGTAAATTTAAAATCTATGCTTTAAATAAACAAAAAATAACTTTAGGGACGTTACCTAATTAAAATCTCTTTGCTTAATGGCAGTAAGGCTACAATCCATTATTACCGGGAATGTAGACAAAACTTTGAGTAAGAGCGTCCTCCTCGGTATCTTCTATCGGTACCATAACCATGTCAGTCTCTATATCGTCAGCCTCCAATTCCACAAAACCTGACCTTTCCGCTAGCGGTACAATTTTTCCCTTAGAGACTGGCTTTCCAATTAGGATTTTGCATGCCTCATCTATTTCTTTTTCAGTGTAGTGAGGATGGCGCTTCTTGAGTAGTGTAATATGCATATCAAGTTTCTTTTGATCTTCTATATCTGAAAATAACTCTGGGTTGGGTGGTACTGGCGTGTAAGAAAATTTTGGATAGTTGAGCATTAATTGTGGTATTGGTGATTTAATTTTCGTTTGATCTGAAAGATCGGCCGGGGGATTTGAGGTTTGAAAAAAATTCCATCGAAACATAATAGAGCACCATTTAATTAAGGTTTAAGCAATGTACAATATGCATTTAATATGTACAATATACCATTTTTAAAGGCTTGTGTCTATATAATGGTGGCTGTGCATGTTAATCGGGCATCAAAAGGCAAGTTTCAGCTGTTCCCAGTAATTGTTATACAATGTAAGGGTTTCCTCCCCCACATCGCGTTGAAAATGACCGCGTTTTAAAATATCAGCAGTAGGGTATATTTCTGGATTGTCCTTAATTCGGGTTGGTAATAATTCACGGCTTTTGGCATTAGTAATAGCATGCCCCTCCAAAAGGGCGATTTTAACGCCCGTTTCCGGTTTCATCATAAAGTTGATAAAAGCAAGCGCTTCCTTAGGATGAGGAGGATTTTTAGGAATGGCCAGACAATCAACCCAAATGACATAACCATCCTGGGGATAGACAAATTGAATGTTATTATTTTCGGCCTGAGCCTTTAATACATCCCCATTCCAGGCCGAGCCAATATTGGAATCCTCATCAATTATAATGGCCTGGATACCGTCACTGGCAAATAACTTGATATTAGGAACCAACTGCAGCAGATGTTCATAAGCCTGCTGGATATGCTGCGGGTTACTATCATTGGGATCAAACCCCAGGCTCATCAGCGCAATCGCAAAAATCTCACGGGAATCATCCAACAGCATCAATTGACCGCGCCATTGCTTTTGCCAAAGCTGTCGCCAGGCGCCAGGAGGGGCTGAAACTTTTGACTGATTATAAAATATACCAGTGGCTCCCCAGATTAGAGGGGCGCTGTATGTATTGCCCGGATCATAGTCATTATTCTGAAATTGCTCTGCCAGATTCGCCATATTGGGTAGCTGGGCCTTATCCAGTTTGGCCAGCATGCCTTGCCTGCTCATACGCTCAACAAAATAGGCCGATGGCAGAATAACATCGTAGACAGGCGTGCTGCTGGCTTTTAGTTTGGCATACATGGTTTCATTGCTGTCGTAAGTCGAAAAATTGACCGTTATCCCGGTTTCGCGTTCAAATTGCTGAACGGCTTGTTTGGGAATTTCACCGCCCCAGACATAAACATTTACGACTGACTCTGCCAATGCTGCTTGAGCGCTTAATATCAGGAGTATTGCTTGCAGATGTTTCATGTCGATTTACCTGAAATCCGATAAGATATGATGACCAATATCATTGAAATAACAAACGTAATAGTGCATAAGGCATTAAGTTCTGGTGTAACCCCTGCGCGTACAAGGGAATAAATGGTCAATGGCAAAATATTATAATCAGGGCCGGCGACAAAATAACTGATGATCACATCATCAAACGACATGGTAAAACAAAGCAAAAACGCACTTAATACTGCAGGCCATAACAACGGCAGCAGAATCTTGGTCAAGGCAGAAAAACGGCTGGCGCCCAAATCTAGCGCACTGAAGTAAATATTCGGGTTCAATGTTTTAATCCGGGCATTAATAGTCAAAATAACAAAGGGTAAACAGAATGTAATATGAGCGATTAACAGACTGAAAAAGCCCAGCGGTAAATCAGCGACATTAAAGAAAATCAACAATGCTACGCCTAACACCAAATCAGGGATAATGATCAATAGCAATAACAGCGTATACAGAATTTGACGATGGCGTGAGCGGTGTAAAAACAGATTAACGCAGGTTAATAATCCCAGCGTTGTCGCAATAACAGAAGCGCTTAGCCCTAAAAATACCGAGTTGGCAAATGCCGACCATAAAGCACGGTCCTGGAATAGCTCATGATACCAGCACAATGAAAAGCCATGCCATTGCAACGAAAACCTGGCCTTATTTACCGAATAGAGTACCAGAACCAAAATAGGGAGATAGAGCAGGGCGTAAACCAGACATAAAAAAGTCCGCTGAATAATCGCTTTCATCGTGCGGCCTCGCTATCGCGCACTTTATAAAATACCAGCAGCAATAACAGCAACAGTGTTAATATAATACTGGTCGCAGAACCTTGTGGCCAGTCTTCGAGAACCAGAAACTGATTTTGAATCATGTTACCCAGTAAAATAGAACGTGCGCCGCCAAGGACATTTGGAATATAAAACAGAGTCATTGCCGGAAGCAGGACAAGCATGCAGCCGGAAACAATCCCCGGTGCAGTATTAGGCAAAAAGACTCTGAAAAAAATTGACCATTTATTCGCGCCCAAATCTTTCGCCGCCTCAATCAGCCGAAAATCAAAACGCTCCATATTGGTAAAAACAGGCAATACCATAAAAGGGAACAGGTTATATACCAGGCCGATAATGACCGCAAAATTGGAATACAGCAGCGTCAGCGGCTGATGAATGAAATGTAGATGGAGTAAAATTGCATTCAGGATGCCGTTAAATTTAAGGATTGCAATCAGGGAATAGGTTCTGACCAGCGAACTTGTCCAGAATGGAATAATAATCAGTAACAACAGCATCGATTGATGCCTGGATTTAATTAACAGGTAGCTAAAAGGATAAGCAAACAACAGGCATAAACTGGTAGTGATTAATGCGATTGCTAATGAACGCAGCAATACTTTGGCAAATACTGGCGTTAACAGAGATGTGTAATTTTCCAGCGTAAACGGCAGCGCTACAAGATTGGCGCTGTCTCGGGATAAAAAACTGGCAATAAGCAGCATCGACAACGGAATCAGACCAAAAGCCAGCAGCCAGCCATAGACAATATAAAGCGAAGAGGATTTAGCTTTCATGCGGCAGTAGAACCTCCCATCCCGCCAGCCATTGTACCCAGACTGATTCTTCCGGGGCGTACTCCAGCTTGTCGTCATCTTCATCAAAAAATTCTGACGCATTGATAATAATGCCTGAGGGTAATGCGACTTTCAGATCAACGGTTGAGCCTTTATACACAATTTCAGCAATCTTGCCAGGCAACATGCCTTGTGAATCGGTAACTTCCGATAGACTCCATACCCTGATATCTTCTGGCCGGACAACCAGATGCAACTTATCTTCAGGTTTATAGTTGCCGGTATTTCTGCAGGTGAGCATCACGCCTTCAAGCTCAGTAATAATATTTTGATCATCAGCAGTTTTAACTTCGATTTCAAAAATATTAGCTTCGCCGATAAAGCTCGCAACGTGCAGATTAGCAGGGGTTTCATACACCTCACGCGGTGTTCCGATTTGCTCAATCATACCGTGGTTAAAAATAACAATACGGTCAGACATTGACAGAGCTTCTTCCTGATCATGCGTTACAAAGATAAATGTCATATTGAGCGTTTTCTGCAGCTGTTTCAGCTCGGATTGCATGGCTTTTCGCAAACGGTAATCCAGCGAGCTTAACGGTTCATCCAGCAATAACACCTGCGGACGGTTAATAATGGCGCGGGCAATAGCCACTCGCTGCTGTTGACCGCCGCTGAGCTGCTTGATATTACGATCAGCATAGGCTTCCAACTGAACCAGTTTCAGCGCATCCTGAACCCGTTGTTTTACTTCATTTTCCGCAGTGCGTTTACAGCGTAATGCAAAAGCGACATTTTCAAAAACCGACAGATGAGGAAACAGGGCGTAACTCTGAAAAACGGTATGTACATCACGTTTTTGCGGCGGAAGATCATTAACGCACTGGCCATTGATAAAAATCTGGCCGGATGTTGGCTGTTCAAAACCGGATATGAGCCGTAACAGGGTTGTTTTACCACAACCGGAAGGACCTAAAAGGGTTAAAAATTCGCCGTCATAAATCGACAATGAAATATTATTAAGAATTCTGGCATTGCCATAAGACTTATAAACATCACGGATTTCAATTAACGGTATTGTCATGGACTAGGTTCAAACAAAAGGCTAATTATGCGATTATCAAAGATAATTGTCTAGGTTCTGTGAACGAAATTTTTTGTCGAATTCTTTGGTAATGTTGGGTCGGAACGACCCAACCTACAAAAAATTGTCCTGTGCAACGGGAACAGAATTTTCAAAAACTCGCCACTGGCTGAGGCGGAGATTGCAGCGTACAGACCTCTGATACAGCACCATTATTACAGATAACCATTCCAGTCGGATCAATAATCATAACGCCGCCTTGCCACAGACAGCACCCTTGAACATTCTGCAAATCCATGATTGCATGGCGGGTGCAATAGCAGGAAGAATAATAGCCATTATTACAGACAAACCGGCCGGCTGACGAATCACAATATTGAATTCCGCCCATGGCCTGGCAACAGGCCCCCTGTTCGCAGGGATTTTCACACTTCGGACCTGTGCAACCACCGCAACGCCCGGCTTCACAGATTTGAGCGGTAAATAATAAAGTACAAATTACAAATAGACGGATTAATAAGGACATGAATTTTATCCGAAATTTTCGCAGTTATATCAGCATACCATAACCATTTGATGATTTTAAACAGAACCTAGTATTTTCACGTTTATTGGGTATAATCTATTTTCACCTTTATGAAAGAGACTGACTCTGCATGCGGAATAATCTGGTTAATATAACCAATCTTTCCTTCGCCCGGGGCGACAGGTTAATCTTTAACAAGATAAACATGACTGTCGAGCGGGGTAAGATAACAGCCATTATGGGACCGAGCGGTAGCGGAAAAACAACTCTGCTGCGTTTGATCGGCGCTCAGTTGCAGCCCTGTGCAGGGGAAATCATTGTCAATGATGCCAATATTCATAAACTGTCGCGGAAGGCTTTATATAAAGCACGGCGAAAAATGGGTTTGCTCTTTCAAAGCAGCGCCTTGTTTACTCATTTGTCAGTGTTCGACAACGTGGCTTTCCCGTTACGCGAGCATACGTCCCTGAATCCTGCCATGATCCGGGATATTGTCCTCATGAAACTTGAGGCGGTCGGTTTACGCGGTGCAGCGGAATTAATGCCGGAACAATTGTCCGGCGGTATGGCAAGGCGTGTTGCCCTTGCCCGTACAATTGCTCTTGATCCTGAACTAATGATGTACGACGAACCGTTTACCGGCCAGGATCCGATTTCCATGGGCGTACTGGTGCGTCTGATTAAACGGCTTAATCAGTTGCTGCATACAACTACGATTATCGTTTCCCATGATGTTGAGGAAACCTGCTCAATTGCCGATTATGTCTATCTGGTTGCCGGCGGACGCCTGATTGGTCAGGGAACGCCAATGGAATTAAAACAATCCGCACAGCCCCATGTTCATCAGTTTATGCATGGCGAAGCTGATGGCGTCGTGCCTTTTCATTTCCCGGCACGTCCTTATACAGAGGAGTTACTCGATGCTTGAGCAGGTTGCCCAATTTGGACGGAGCGGAGTCAAAACCTTGCAATCAATTGGAAGCTCAGGCGTTTTTCTGTTGCGCATGTTCGCACGTAATCCTGATTTTCGAAGGCTGTGGCCTGCCTTACGTTTCCAATTGCATTTTGTGGGTGTACTTTCCTGCCTGATTATCGTGGTATCAGCACTTTTTATAGGAATGGTGGTAGGGCTGCAAGGCTATAATACTCTGCAGAAATTTGGCGCAGGCAGCCAGCTGGGTCAACTTCTGGCTTTAAGTATTTCACGCGAGCTTGGCCCGGTCATCAGTGCGTTATTATTTGCAGGCCGCGCCGGTTCTGCGCTAACTGCTGAAATTGGCCTGATGAAAGCAACCGAGCAATTAGCCAGTATGGACATGATGGGCGTCGATCCGCTTGGGCGAGTTATTTACCCGCGCTTTCTGGCTGGATTTATTGCGCTGCCGATACTTGCGCTGATTTTTTCAGCGGTTGCTGTTTACGGTGGTTATTTCATTGGTGTTGAATGGCTTGGCGTAGATGCCGGCAGTTTCTGGTCAAATATGCAGGCTGCAGTCGATTTTAAAATTGATATATTAAGCGGAATTATAAAAAGCATTGTTTTCGCATTTGTGGTTGTATGGATAGCTGTATTTCAAGGGTTTGAATGTATTCCGACAGCGGAAGGTATCAGCCAGGCAACAACCCGGACTGTTGTATATTCGTCACTGGCGGTGCTTGGGCTTGATTTTCTGTTAACTGCGATGATGATTGGAGGCTGGTAAATGAACAATAGACAACGTTACATTGATGTCAGTGTCGGTCTGTTTATGGTGCTGGGTTTGCTGGCCTTGCTCATGATGGTAATGAAGGTAAGCGGTATTTCAAGCCTGTCGTCCAAAAAAGGCTACCATGTGACCGCTGTTTTTTCGGATATCGGTGGTCTTAAAGTACGTGCGCCAGTCACTGTGGCTGGCGTTAAAATTGGTGAAGTAAGTCGAATAGAGCTTCAGCCTGATGATTTGAATGCCAGGGTTACTCTAACGCTTCGCAGCGATAAAAAAATCCCTTTTGACGATTCTTCCGCACGAATTTTAACAGAAGGCTTGCTTGGATCGAATTATATTAGTATTGTTCCCGGTTTTGATGATAGTAGTAGCAAGCATCCTTACTTACGGGAAGGCGATGTTATTGCCAAAACTCAGGAAGCAATCATTCTGGAAAACCTGATTGGACAACTATTATTTAACATTAATAAAAAATAGGTGCATTGATGAAACTAATTAAAGGATTATTACTGGGATTGTCAGTTTTATTGGCAAGCACTGTATTTGCTGAAAACTCACCCGTTCCCATGCTGCAGGAAACAGCCGACCATATTTTGACAACGCTGAAGCAGAACAAAGCAAATTTAAAGAACAACCCACAGGTAATTTACCAGGCAGTTCAAAAGTATTTGCTGCCTAATGTGGATGTCGCTGGCATGTCGCGTTCAGTATTGGGACGTCAGGCCTGGTTAAAAGCTACGCCAAGCGAACGTGTTGAGTTTTCCAGAGCCTTTACCCAACTTGTTATCAGAACTTATGCAAGTCCGCTGGCTGAATACACAGATGAAACGATTAAGTTTTTACCGGTAAGAGGTTCTTCGAATGAGCGTTTTGTCCGTGTTAACAGTATGATTATCCGTTCCAATGGCAATAATATCCCACTGGCATACAGCCTGGTTGCCAAAGAGGGTAAATGGAAAATTTATGATTTAAGTGTTGAGGGTGTAAGCCTGCTGCAAAGTTTCCGTTCCCAGTTTGCACAAGCGCTTCAGGGTGCCAATATGCAGGATTTAATCAAACAGATGAACGAACGCAGTAAACAGGCAGCCTGATGATTAGCCAGCCCTTTACCCTTTCCGGAGAAATGACGTTCCTGACTGTAAAATCAGATCGGGCACGTTTGCTTGATTATTGTAAATCCTTACGCGGATTAACATTATCCCTCAATCTTGGCGCTGTTACTCATTGTGATAGCGCAGGACTGGCTTTTTTAATTGAAGCCAAGCGTCTTGCCCGAAAATATAAAAAAACCTGCCGTATTGAACAGATGCCAGATAGTGTAAAAGCATTGGCAGAATTTTGCGGTGTTGAAAAAATATTAACTTCTGATGGTGTTTAACACAAATAAACATCTCCCAGTAATTTCTATGAGCTATCTTTTATAATTATGTCCATTTGTGAGTTTGTATGATTAGTAATGAAGAATTAGAGCAAAAGCTGCGTAATTGCCAGGAGGTCGAATACGTCAAAGTGGAGGGAGATGGTTACCATTATCAGTTAACGATAGTTTCTGATGTATTTGCCGGCAAACAGTCAGTTGCCAGGCAACAGTGGGTATATAAACAACTGAATGAGTATATTACTTCTGGTATGGTTCATGCATTAACGATGAAGACCTGGACCAAAGAAGAATGGGAGAAGAAAAATGGATAAGTTGGTAATTAATGGTAATAAGCCGTTAAATGGCGAAGTAATTATCTCCGGCGCAAAGAATTCCGCTCTCCCTATTATAGCAGGGACCTTACTGGCAACAGATATTGTAACGCTGAGTAATGTCGCTCACCTTAAAGACGTGACAACCATGATGCAGTTGCTGTGCCAATTGGGTACGCAATTGACTGTTGATGAAAAAATGAATGTACAGGTAGATGCAAGCCAGGTGAGCGAATTTGTCGCTCCTTATGAACTTGTAAAAACCATGCGTGCCTCAATTTTGGTGCTTGGTCCTTTGCTTGCACGATTTGGACGCGCTGACGTCTCTTTACCTGGCGGTTGTGCTATCGGAACCCGTCCGGTAGATTTGCATCTTAAAGCTTTAAAAGCCATGGGTGCGGAAATTTCCGTAAAAAATGGATATATCAAAGCACGCTCAAAAGGCCGATTACAAGGAAAGCTGATTGTATTTGATACAGTAACTGTAACCGGTACTGAAAACATCTTAATGGCCGCATCGCTTGCCGAAGGTAAAACCATTATTAAAAATGCCGCCCGCGAGCCGGAAGTTGTTGATTTAGCCAATTTCCTTATTCAAATGGGTGCAAAAATTTCTGGCGCGGGAACTGGTACTATTGAGATTCAGGGCGTGGAATCGCTCAGTGGCGGTTCATTTACGGTAATGCCTGATCGTATTGAAGCGGGTACTTATCTTACTGCCGGTGCAATTACCCGTGGACGCGTGACTGTCCGTAAAGTAAAACCGGATAATCTGTTATCCATGTTATGCAAATTTGAAGAAGCAGGGGCCGAGCTCACTCTTGGTGAGGACTGGGTTACTCTGGATATGCACGGCAAACGGCCACAGGCAGTAAATATTTCAACGGCGCCGTACCCTGCATTCCCAACCGATATGCAGGCGCAATTCATGGCTTTAAATACTATAGCAGAGGGTTCTTCATCTGTTATTGAAAACATTTTTGAAAACCGCTTCATGCATGTTCAGGAACTGCAACGTATGGGAGCCCAGATTCAGTTAAACGGTAATACTGCCATGATTAATGGGGTAGAGCGCCTGACTGGTGCGCCGGTAATGGCAACCGATTTGCGTGCTTCTGCAAGTTTAATCCTTGCCGGGCTTGCCGCTGAAGGTGAAACGCATGTCGAGCGTATTTACCATGTTGATCGCGGTTATGAGCGTATTGAAGAAAAACTGGCAATCCTTGGCGCAGATATTAAAAGGGTTTCTACACGGTGATTAATCGTCAACAACTGATAAGTTATCTTGATAAACTATTGGGCTGCGCTAATTTTAACGATTACGCACCCAATGGTTTGCAAGTTCAGGGCTGTAATGAAATCATCAATATCTGCACAGCCGTTACCGCTTCAGCTGATGTGATCGACCAGGCCAGCAAAATGAATGCTCATGCGTTAATTGTTCATCATGGCTATTTCTGGCGTGGTGAAAATCCAGTGATTACTGGTATTAAATATCAGCGTATCGCAGAATTAATTCGTTGCAATATCAATTTGTTAGCCTACCATTTGCCTTTGGATTGCCATGTTGATTTAGGCAACAATGCCTGCATCGCAAAGTTATTAGAACTGCATACAGCAACGACTCATAAGGCTGGCAGCACTCCGG
Source organism: Legionella dresdenensis (assembly GCF_042649825.1). Taxonomy (NCBI): domain Bacteria; kingdom Pseudomonadati; phylum Pseudomonadota; class Gammaproteobacteria; order Legionellales; family Legionellaceae; genus Legionella; species Legionella dresdenensis. The sequence goes on from NZ_JBHSAB010000026.1 coordinate 40,491, forward strand.
GATTGTTATGGACAGGGGCTTTTAACACAGCCCGGTCGATAGAAGACGTTTCTTGCCTGCTGGCGGAAAAATTTGGCCAGCAACCAACGCATATTGCCGGCACTAGCGCCGCTATCAAAACAATCGCCTGGTGCAGCGGCGCTGCACAGGACTTTATTGAAGAGGCTCATGCACTCGGGGCTGATGCTTATTTAAGCGGTGAAATATCTGAACGCACCTATTATCAGGCCAAAGAGTTGGGGATCCATTATTTTGCCTGTGGGCATCATGCAACAGAGCGCTATGGCATTCAGGCATTGGGTAAACACCTTGCCGAACAATTTGGTTTACAGCATTATTTTATTGATAGCGATAACCCGATTTAATCTGATTTATAGTGAAGTATATTAACCATGTTTGAATTGCCGACATTAGAACAAAATCTTGCTTTTGCTTACAATAAGCCTGTTGCAACTGGCGTTATGAAACGGACGCCGGAAGATTTCAGAGTAGATGAAATCCTGGGCTTTGATTTAACCGGAGAAGGGGAGCATTTATTCCTGCTGATTGAAAAAAGCGGGCTCAATACCGAGGAAATCGTAAAATACCTCTCTGCTGCTACCGGCAAATCCCCTAAAATGATTTCATATGCCGGCCTGAAAGACCGCCATGCTGTTACAACACAATGGTTATCCATTCATTGCCCCGGCGAAACACTGGATTTAAGCGATCTTCAGGGTGAAGGCTGGCGGGTAATTGACAGTAAGCGACATTTAAAAAAATTAAAAATCGGTGTTCTGGAAGGGAACCGTTTTCAGCTGAAAATACGTTCAGTTTCTGATATTGATGATGTCGAGCAGCGGTTGCAGCGCATCAGAGAGACGGGCGTGCCTAATTATTTCGGTGCACAACGTTTTGGTAATAACAATCAAAATTTGCTTAAAGCCCAACAATTATTGTTTGAAAATAAAAGATTCAGAAACCCTTTCTTAAAAGGCATTTATTATTCTGCTGCCCGTTCGTTTTTATATAATCTCATTGTTTCCGAACGCATTAAAGCGCAAAACTGGAATACGGCATTAGCCGGCGATGTGATGCAACTTGAAGGTACTAACAGCATTTTCAGTATCGAACAGCCGGATCAGGAGGTTGCAGAGCGCATCAAACGTTTTGATATTTCACCTGCTGCACCATTGTGGGGTAAAGGTAAGGAAAGAGCTGAGGCAGAGGCATTGGCAATTCAGGATAAAGCACTTGATGCTTACAAAGCCTGGTGTCTGGCACTCGAAGCCCACAAGCTTGAGCGAGCCTATCGCCCGGTTATTCTGCAAGCAGGGGATCTGGAATGGAGTTGGGAGGCAGATTCTCTGACCCTGAGTTTCACCTTGCCGGCAGGCAGTTATGCAACCAGCGTGGTGAGGGAGCTTATAGATTGTAGTGAGCTATAGCAACCGGGGTTTACCCTCTCCCCAACCCTCTCCCGATACGGGAGAGGGGGTATACGGAGTATATTGGTTCCCTTTCCCGATACGGGAGAGGGAGTGTACGGAGTATATTTGGTTCCCTTTCCCGATACGGGAGAGGGAGTATACGGAGTATATTTGGTTCCCTTTCCCGATACGGGAGAGGGAGTATACGGAGTATATTGGTTCCCTTTCCCGATACGGGAGAGGGAGTATACGGAGTATATTGGTTCCCTTTCCCGATACGGGAGAGGGAGTATACAGAGTATATTGGTTCCCTCTCCCGTATCGGGAGAGGGCTAGGGAGAGGGTATTTAATCTTTCTAATCAGGATTCAACCTAAAATAAAGACAGTTCCTTGATAGCAGGCTCAACTAACACCGGCGGTTTTTTAGGTGGTGATTGCATAATGTCTACCCATTGCTTAAGCGTATCCATCATTTCTTTAGAAATAGTCAGCTTTTGTTTTTCGACTTCAATTGAATAAGTTTGGGATTCTTCATCATAAACCATATCAGGGGCAGGGTTTTTTTCCTGCTGATTTACCATGTAATCCAGTTCCTCCTTACTTACGAGCTCTCCGCCTTCGACACGCATACCGTCTGTTAGCGTATAACCATTAACTACACAATCCTGGTCTTTAGCAGACAAAGAAGTGCAAATGAGTGAGCAGGTTTTGCATAACAAGGCAATACTCATATCCAGTGAAAACCCGATAGTGTAACCCACGCCTTTACCGACCAGTTTCAGACTTTTACCCATAACATATGCAAGCGTAATGCTGGTAAAGGAAGTTACTATGCAGTCGGCATAGGTAGGCGCAAGCAACATTACGCCCACGGTTGCGCCTGGCCCCATTATCAGTACGGCGCAACTTGTCAACGCCGCTATAATCTTTATTTTGGCCGGCATAAGGGCCGATGATTTACTGACCAGGCCGCCAACCAGGGAGCCTGTAGTGTAACCGCTGATTTCACCAATGCTGCCTAATAGTGATGCGCACAGGCCGGCAATTGGATAAGAGCATTTATAACATTCATCCAGTTTTTCCAGCTCTTCCTTAACATATTCTGCAAATGCATCCTTATGAGTCCTCAATCCTTCCGGTAGAGGCGGTTGTACCTGACTGGAAACCTCTTTAAGAAAGTTTTGCGCTTCCAAAAGGCAACATGCTTTTGTTCGCATATCAATCAGGTTACCGCTACTTATTTTTCGAATATCATGCAATACCTGCACTAATTTCGCATTTTTCTCAGAGCGCGTGATATAAGTCGAGAGGATTTGTTGATTTATCATAAGAGTACATGCAAACAATATCCGTGACACATACATATAATCATTCTTTTCCTGATCACTAAGACTGCCAGGATTTGCCCTTAATTTGGAATCCAGTGCGCTGATTTGATATTTGGACTCCATATAGCTAAATAGACCTTCACATAATGCAATTTGTGTATTTCGTGCGGAGACATCCGTAGCGTAAAAAAATTTTTTGAGTTTACCGGGATCGGTTTTTTCAGCCAGTTTGATATTATTTTTCTTTTTCTGATAAAGCTCGCGGATATTTTTTATATCGCTAATAAAGGTGTCAGGTAAAACATAAACGGGTTCCATTTCCTTTTGATTTTCCTTTCCCATAGCATCCTCGCATCCGTATTTTTTTCCCTGCACAGGCAGGATATTTTTTTTGAAAAAAACCTGCTTAAAATATTAATATTACGACTAGATTGCATAAATGCAAATAAAATTGTTTTATTTTTTTTAGCATTGCCGGGTCAAAATGAGAACTATGCAAAAATTGTCCTGTGTAAAGCGAATTACCCACTTTTAAGCAATAACTAACAAATGCTATAGTGTGCCAATCTGCTAGCGATAAAAGACAGTGATTTATGAATACAATCAAACAGTTTTTTGGATTATTACGGCTTAGCCACTGGAGTAAGGGATTTTTTGTTTTCTGGGGGGTAATTTACTCGGGTTCCCTGGATTATCTGCCAACCGCAATACTGGCGGCTTTGGCGTTCTGCCTTATTGCCAGTGCTGGTTATATTTATAACGACTTTCAGGACAGAGAAGCGGACAGGCTGCATCCGCATAAACATAGAAGGCCGTTAGCCAGCGGCGATGCAACCTTATCTTTTGCCTTCGGCACTTTTATCTTTCTTTTAGTCAGCGGCCTGGCACTGGGCTGGTCTGTCTCCAGTAAATTAGCGGCATTATTAGGGGTATATCTGTTAATCAATCTGGCTTACAGCCACATTTTGAAAAATCTGCCGGTTTTTAACATGCTTTGTGTGGCCAGCGGTTACATGCTGCGGGTACTTGCAGGGACTATTGGAATAGGTTTGCCGCTCGCCCCCTGGCTGGCTGCAATAGCAATCTTGTTAAGCGGTTTAATCGCAATATGCAAACGAAGATTGGAAAAACAATTAAAAGTAAAACATGCTTCTGAGGAAGGATTATTTTCAGGTCGTGCTCCCTACCAGCTCGATTTTTTGATTGCGCTGCTGGTGGTCAGTTGTTTTACCGTATATTTATCTTATATTTTTGTAGTTCGTGATCAATCGTTTTACTTTTTGCTTACATTACCGTTTTTTGCGATTGGTTTGTGGCGATTTTCATCGCTTGCGACTAAAGAAAATAGCACGGATGATCCCGTTGCAATTTTTTTCAGCGATAGTTTATCACGATTTAATCTGCTGTGCTTTTTGGTATTAACATTTATTGCTATACGTCATTAAATAGAAAAAAAGCATGTGGCGTTTTTATTATTATCCGAATTTATAGTAACATGTGAGAGTCGCTGTTATATTGCTCCGGGTCATGTACTAACCAACGAAAGGATTTTTTTTGATAATGCTAAATCTTGGAAGTTTTGTTTCAAAACTGTATAAGAAATTACCTGTTATTGCTTTTGATATTTTTTCAATTCCGGTAGCATGGTATCTATCCTATTGGCTTCGTTATAATTTGACGCCTTTTCCAGGTAATTTATTGTCTATCGCTTCACTGAAAGCATTGGTTATACTGACTGTGGTTCAGACGGGGTGCTATTATTATTTTAAAGTTTATCGTGGATTGTGGCAATTTTCGTCAATTAACGATTTGCTGCGTCTGATTAAAGCAGTAGTTATTGCGACTATTCTGACTATTCCAGCGTTATATCTGTTCTCATTGTTACAAGTAATTCCACGCTCAATATTTCCGCTGTATGCTATTATCCTGATGGCAATTTTATGTAGCGGGCGTCTGGTTAAAAGAACCTATGTGGATAAAATTAATAATGTAGCGGATCATGATAATGTAAAAAAAGTGCTGATTATTGGTGCAGGCCAGGCAGGAGAAAGTCTGGTTCGTGATCTGAAGCGTAACCCCAATTACGAGCCTGTCGGTTTGATTGATGATAGCCAGATCAAATTCGGCACAGAAATTCACGGTGTCCAGGTACTTGGTTCAACAAGGGATCTGCAGGCGATAGTAACCAACTACGCTGTAGACCTGATTTTTATCGCCATTCCGTCTGCGCGTTCTGCCGCCATGAGACGGATAGTTAACCTATGTGAAAAATGCTCAATACCATTCCAGACTTTACCCAGTCTGCAGGCATTAGCTTCAGGGCGAGTGCAGATTAATGCTCTGCGTAAAGTGAATATTGAAGATTTGCTGGGACGTGATCAGGTATCGCTGGACTGGGACAAGATAGCTGCCAATATCCATAATAAAAATATTGTTGTTACCGGCGGCGGCGGTTCTATCGGTTCGGAGTTGTGCCGGCAAATTGTGAAATTGAAGCCGCATAGCCTGATGATCATTGAGAATAGCGAATTTAATTTGTATAAAATTGAGCAGGAGTTGAAAAATACCTTTCCTGCTACGCAGCTTTATGCGACCTTGGCGTCTGTAACGGATCGCACGGCAATTAATTATAATTTCCGAAAGTTTAATCCTGATTTGGTTTTTCATGCCGCAGCCTATAAACACGTACCCATGCTGGAAGAGCAGATTCGGATAGCAGTACAAAATAACATTCTGGGAACCCAGATTTTGGCTGAAGCCAGTGTTGCAGTCGGCGCTGAAAAATTTATCCTGATTTCCACTGATAAAGCCGTTAATCCAACAAACGTTATGGGTACTACAAAACGGGTTGCTGAAATCTATTGCCAGAATTTGAATGAGCGTGTTACGACCCAGTTTATAACGGTGCGTTTTGGCAACGTACTGGGTTCTGCGGGCAGTGTAGTGCCATTATTCCAAAGTCAATTACAAGAGGGCGGACCCATCACAGTAACTCATCCTGATATTCAACGTTATTTCATGACTATTCCTGAAGCGTCTCAGCTTATCCTACAGGCTATGGTTAATGGCAGCGGCGGTGAGATTTTTGTGCTGGATATGGGTGAGCCTATTAAAATTGCTTATCTGGCAGAGCAAATGATTCGTCTGGCAGGTAAGGAGCCTGGAAAGGATATCGAGATTAAATATACTGGCCTGAGACCAGGAGAAAAGCTTTATGAAGAATTATTCCATGAGTCTGAGCAGTTAGAGCAAACACAGCACGAAAAACTGTTTAAAGCCAAGTTCCGCAAAATTGACTGGCAAGAACTGTTACAGGCCCTGCGTATGCTGGTTGCAGCTTGCGAGCGGCATAATAACGATGAGCTTTATGTGTTAGTAAAAAGTTTAGTACCAGAATTTAAATCACAATTTGATGTTGTAATGTAGGTTGAAATTGAGTGTTGGGCTTTACAGCCCAACCTACGCTTTTAAACTGTCCCTGTATCGGGAGAGGGGAAAAGGTTGAGTCGTTTGACCCAACAGGGAACTCGTGATTACGCATATGGTGTTGAAAGTGAGTGTTGGGCTTTATACTCCCTCTCCCGTATCGGGAGAGGGTTGGGGAGAGGGGAAGACTCCTACTTCTCAGCCTTCTTCGGAAACAAGCTATCAAACATCAGATTATTATGCCGTTCCATTGCAGCAGAGCGCTTTTTATGGAATCCGCCAAGCTTATACACCATAATCGGTCCAACAAAGCAGACAAAACCCATGGCGAATGCGATTTTATAGGTAGGATCATTATTCAGCACCAGAAACACCAGGCAGGCTATCATTAAAATGATGGCAATAATGCCTGTATATGGAGAACCCGGGGTTTTATAACGTAAATCATCCGTTGTATAACCAGCTTTATACAAACGCTTACGGAAGTTAATCTGTGCCCAACACAGTGAAATCCAGGCAATAGCGCCAGTAAATCCGGATACGAGCAACAACGCTATATATAACATGGACTGGCCAAAGAAATAGCTGGTTACCAATAATACCCAGATAGTGATTAACGTGACGATCCCAGCGTTTTGCGGTACTGCGTTACGGTTAAGGATACTTAGCTTGTGGGGCGCCATTCCATTGCGTGCCAATGCGTTTAATGAGCGTACTATACCATATACGCCTGAATTGGAGCAGGAGAGGGTTGCTGTCAGGGTGACAAAGCTGGTAACGGCTCCAGCCCAACGCAGGCCATAAAAGTTTAACGCATCGGCGAATACCGAGTTTGCCAGTCCGGCTTTTTGCCATGGGAAAATTAAAACCAGACAAAATACGGGTATAATATAGATGAATAATATCCGGAAAGTGACATTACGGACAGCGCGCGGAATCATCCGGGCAGGGTCAACTGATTCCCCTGCTGCAAGGCCGATAATCTCAGAGCCCTGATAGTTTACCAGCAACAGTACCATGGCTGTTAATAACGCCATTCCTCCATTTGGAAACAGGCCTCCCTGATCAAAAATAAATCTGCCGCCGATAATGCCGGCTGGTTGCGGGCCATGGACAATTCCGAAAAAAATCAGGGTTGATAGAAAAACAAAGCCCATTAAAGCAACGATTTTGATTAAGGCAAGCCAGAACTCAATTTCACCAAAGGTACCGACTTTGGCGATATTAATATAGGTAATCAGCATGCCGAAACAGACAGCCCAAACATAACCGTTCACACCGGTAAAATGTTGCATGATAATACCGCCGGCTATACATTCCGCCGGGATATAGGCCACCCAGCTTATCCAGTATGACCAGCCGACGCCACAGGCTACCGAGGACGAAATAAAGTCCGCGGTATAGGTGATAAACGATCCGGAAATGGGAATAGCCACGGCAAGCTCTCCCATGCAGAGCATGGTTAGATAAATAATCAGGCCGCCAAGCATGTAAGCGATAAAGACAGAAGGTCCTACCTGATTTACTACGGCGCCTGTACCCAGGAAATAGCCGGAGCCTATAATACCGCCCAGAGCAATAAGCTGAACATGGCGATCTTTTAATCCTCGTTTGTAACCGCCATCACTAGCGGGCGAGTTCGATTTATTGTCGTGGGTAGTCACTGACTGTCTATTCTCACAAAAAAAAATTAATCTAACACAAATTGTACACTGGGTGTATAATTTGTCTATTTTTTTATGCACCAAATCTGCAGAAAGAGATTTTTATAAGAAAAAAGGCAATAAGGCAAGATAAATTTTAACAGTTTTCATTATACATTGCTTTATAGGCCGGAACAATCAAAAAACACGAGCAGTATTTGAAAAAATAATTTTCCTTATGTACACTTTAAGATCTTATTGATTAATGTTATAAATTCGGAGAAATCATGCAAGGTATTTCCTTGAGTGTGAAGTCGAGCAATGCTGATAATGTAAAAAATTCGTTAGCCCATATGAGGAAAGAGTATGATTTATATCAGTTTAACGTATATCACCTGTTAGCTCTGAAAAAAAATGAAAAAGTGAAAAGTCTTCTATCTGCCATCCGGCCAGGCATTGCTTTAGAGTTGTTCTGTACCAGGGATGATGAGCATGCTGCCAAACCCGGATTGGATGATTTAAAAAAACTAATAAATGATGTACCAAATACCATTTCAGTTTTGGTTTTAAACTGGGGCTTTTTACAGCATCTGGCTCCTGCAGAGCTTGAGGATTTTTTAAAATCGATTCCAGAGAATATAACGACTCTTTATTTGCGGCCAATGGATAATATAGGCTGGGATTTTACAGTAGATCAAATGAAAGCATTGGAGAGTTTGCCTAAGCATATCAAAGATTTTATCTTACAATTTGCACCTAAAGATTCAACTTATCATCATGATTTTAAAACAACTGTTTTTAACAATTTTCCAAAAAACGTGACCGGGCTTGATTTTTTTCATACACCCAGCCGCAATCTTAATCCTGACGCTTTCAATCGAGATGTGTTGCCAAATGTCAAAAAACTTGATTTTAATGAGAGTCTTTGTGATGTGGCGTTTGTTACTGCTCTGATAATGGAATTTGGCAAACAATTGCGTACTTTGGATATAAGTAATGACAGTTATATCTGGCAGGATAGCGTTTTGGATGGTTTGGAAGCAAGTCAACTGAAAGAGCTATTACTGAAAAATGTAACTGTGGAAGACGATTTAGAATTAATATTTAGCGCATTGCCCATGACTTTGGAAAAGCTTAATCTGGCAAGCAATGGGCTGGATCAGCATATGGAGCTATTAAAAGAATGCGCTAAATTTCTTCCGCCAAACCTCGTTGAAATTGATATAAGCGAAAATAATATTGGTGCAAATGAAGCCCATGGCCTTTTTCCTGCTTCAGTAAAAAATATTATTGTAGGGCCTGCTCCACAAATTAACGCTGAACCAGAGCCGCCGGCATTGGTTGCAGTATCTGCCGATAGTGCAGATACGCAAGCAAAGGTGTCATTGGAATTAATTAATATAAAAAAGCAGATCAAAAAGGCAGTGGAACTCTATAAGGCCTATTATGACAATAATCGTTTGCATGCATTTTTTAGCGGGCACTTTACTGAAGGGCAGAATAGAGCTGAAAGTTGGAGGCAAAAAATAGAGTCGCTAGACAGTTTGCCGGCACTTAAAGGGCATATTATCCAATATTTGGAAGATTCAGACATGAAAAATGGCAGAACAGACGTTTATTCATTTCGCACCATATTGCTTGCCTGCGTCAAGGATGGGCTTAACGAGCTTAATCAAGATAGATTGACACGCGTGTCAGAGGGTTTTAATGGGAATTTGTCTGCATTAAAAACTGGCTGGACAGACGCAGTTGTTCCGAAAGCGGAATTGCCTGGATATAAATAACCTGGTTGGAGTGTTGGGCTTTACAGCCCATAGCCGTCAAGCTAAGCCAGGTACACAGGAAATTAGAATAGTAAATGTACAAAATTCCTTAACTGACTGCTATGTGTTTTACAGTCCCTATTCGTTCGGCCTGAGGAAAATGCGGAGCATTTGTCTCGAAGGCGTGGCACTGTACCACAGGCTTCGAGACAGTGCTAAAGCGCTTCCTCAGCCCGAACGATATTGTAAAATATAGAAATTTAATTCCTTAGCTTGACGGCTATGGGCTTTACAGCCCAACACTCATTAAGGTAAAGCAAAATGCCAATTCATAGCCTCAGACAATTTTTCAAGCATAATCTCGCCCCGAATACTATTACCCTTTGCATTTACCCGCGGGCTAATAACCGAAACACCAGCTTTACCCGGCACTGCTGCAATAATATAACCGGAAACCCCACTTTTAGCTGGCATGCCGGTTTTTACCAGATGAGTTCCTGATTGATCGTAAAGCCCGCAGGTTGCCATGATAGCGAGTGTTATTTTACAGGTCTCCGGCGAAATAACCCGCTCGCCAGTTACCGGGTCACAGCCAGCATTCGCAAGCACTGTTGGCAAATACAGCATCTGTTCAAGCGTTGCTTCATAAGAACAAAGCGAAAAGTATAAGTCAAGCGCAGGATCAACTTCACTGCCCAGGCGATCGCTGCTTTTTAACAAATAGGCCAGAGAGCGATTACGGTTACCTGTTCTTTTTTCCGAGGTAAAGACCAGTGGGTTAATAGGCAGACGTTGGTTAAACAATTTTTGTACCCAGTTTTCCAACCAGGCAAATTGTTGTTCTGCTACACCCGGGATATGGGAACAGAGGGTAATCGCACCGGCATTTAGAAATGGATTTGATGGTTTCGGACCAAATTGCTCGAGGCGGGTAATTGAAGCGAAATCATCCCCCGACGGTTCTACTTTTACCCATTCGAAAAGCTTTGCGGAGCCAAACTCTTCTAACAATCCAATGAGCGGAATCATCTTGGCCGTGCTTTGCAAGGTTACTAACGGGATATCCCGGTTACAATACATAAAACTCTGGCCATTAATCAGGCTTACCGCGATACCGGTTAATTCGGCATCAATGTTAGCCAATTCCGGAATATAGTTTGCGGTATTGCCGTCGTTATTCGATATTGCATATTCAACAATAGATTTTAAGAGTTCGTGAGTTAATATTGGTTGCGCCATAAATTCTCATCGCTAAAAAACCGGCCATTATCCTAAATTTAGCACATCATGACAAACTCTTTTGCTCAGTGACCAATTCAACGGATTCAATTTTTTGAAATCGTTGAGTAATTTTTTTTGCAGAAGTTGATACTTCACCCACATCCTGATGTGCCTGATCAATATGTTTCGCTAATTTGTCCATCCGTTTTTCAAAGCGTTGGAAGTCATCGGCCAGGGATTGTAGGTGTTGTTGAATAATATGAACCTGTTTACGGGTTGCATCATCTTTTAGAACCGCACGCGCAGTAGTTAATACCGCCATCAGAGTACTGGGCGAAACCAGCCATACTTTAAGCCGTTGCGATAAAGTAATTAATTCGGGGTAATTGGCATGAATTTCGGCAAAAATGGCTTCGGCAGGGATAAACATAATGGCGCTGTCAGTCGTTTCATTGGCAATAATGTATTTTTCTGCAATATCTTTAATATGCTTTTGCACATCTTGCCGGAATTGCTGTTGCAAGGTTTTTTTATCATTACTTTCTGGCTGATTCATTAATTTCTGATAGGTTTCCAGCGGAAATTTGGCATCAATGACGATATGACCTGAGGGTTCTGGTAAAAATAAAATGCAATCAGCCCGTTTTTGATTGCTTAAGGTATGTTGCATGCGATAATGGGTGGCCGGGATCATATTGCCAATCAATGTCGCCAGCTGCACCTCGCCAAAAGCGCCTCGCGCACGTTTGTCTACCAGAACATCCTGCAGGTTAACGACATGGCTGGAAAGTTCGGTGATTTTTTTTTGCGCTTCGTCAATAATTGTCAGCCGCTTTACGATGTCAGTAAAGGTCGAAGACGTTTTTTCAAAACCTTCGGTCAGACGAGTATTAACCTGTTGCGTCATATTCTGTAAATGGTTGCGGGTTTCAGCGGTTAAGGACTGAAGATGATTAGTCAGGGAGTCGGCATGCTGTTTAAAGCTGTGATTGATTTGCTCGCGTACGTCCATCATTTGTTTCTGAACCGTCTGATTGATTAATTGATGGGTTGCCAGCTGATCACCGGCCAGTTTTTCAAGTACCCGTTGCTGACTGAGCTGGATAGTGTCATTCATTTGAATATGCAATTGATGGAGCAGATCTGTAAATGCCTTAACATTATTCGCCTCCAGATTTTCAGTCTGGCTGCGTAATTGCCTTTGTTGCCGGTAAATTAAAAATACAAACAGGAGTTGTGTTGCTAATACCAGGCCTATGCCTTGCAGGGGGGAGAGTATAAAAATGTCATTTAGCATGGTTGGATCTTACCTCAGTGCAAATATTTAAACCCGGGTTTCGCTTCGCTACACCCAGGCTACAGTGTTACGCGGTCTGGGTGATCTCGATAAGTTTACTGTAATGGTAAACCTGCTTTAACTGGCCATAATCAATAAGTTGTAATGAGCCGACATAGTAGGGAGCTTTCAACTGCTTGGCAATATCTTCGGTAAAAGAAAAGCGGATTGTCGATTTTCCAGCCGGCAGCCATTGCGCGGCTTGAACGGTTTCTACGCCTTTCAAGTTGCCGTTTTTGTCAGTTCCATATAAAACTGCCTGCAAGGCATAGCGGCTGCCGGTCGCGGTATTAAGTGCTGCAGAAAAATTAAATGCTTGTCCGGGTGTTTGCTTTATCTCAACTATTGCCGCTGATGGAATACGGTATGAAAAAGCCGTATGGCCATGTCGTTTGATAGTATTGCCTTCGATGGACGTATCGATCTGCACTTCAACATAGTCACTTTTTCCAGCCGGGTTAACTAATGATTTAAGAGGGTATTTCGCTTGATAACGATTGTTTGCAATTTTTTCCGGTTCTAAGGTAATGGTTTGACCGTTGCCGGTAAGGATACTCATTGTTAAGCGGTCAATGGGATAGCTGCCGGTTTTATCGCTCAGATTGACTGTCGCGACCAGTGTATCATCAGTCTGATAATAGGCTTTGTCTGTTTCAACAGTTAAAACAAAATCAGACGCTGGTTCAGACACATGAACTCTGACTGGCGTCTGGCCATTGGAGTTTACGCTATGGCTTTTGATAGTAAAATTACCAAAGCCTAACTCTGGCTTTAATTTGATTAAGGTACCATTTTGCTCGGGCGCAATTTGATATTCGCCGGCCGGCTGCTCGGTTGCCTCTTGAAATGACCAGCTGCGTCCGTTTTTCTCAATGTCAAATCGCAAGGAAGAACCGTGTAAGGTATGGCCAGAGGCGGTGAGATGGATTACAGCACCCGGCGCGGTTGTGGAGATATTGATTCCCTGTTGTAATTTTGCAAGCGTTGTTTCCAGATAATATCGCGTGCTGATTTGCTGGTGTTGTACTTCTGACTGGGTATTTTTCAAAGAAACCGGCCACCGTGCCGTTAATGGCTCGCGCGACAGCAGTTCACATTTATCACAATCATAAGCCTGAACAGGATATTCAGGCAGTGTTATGGCAAAAGCCTGGGGCAGCCAGAAACTTAAACCCAGTCCATAGCAACTCAATTTCATTTAGTGCACTCCTTGCGCCACAAGATCCCTACCTAATATTTTTTCCAGGCCAAAGCAGGTATGGCGGCTTTGACTATGGCTAAAAGTCGTTTTACCCGTGGTTTTCTGAATATCATAAAACCAGGTTTCACCAGCAGTAGTCTGGGAAGAGCATTCCAGAAAACCATCCGAACACGGTTTCAGATACCACTGCGTCATTTTCAAACCGATATTTAACAAATAGCCATTACAGTAACTGGCAGGGGTGAAAGGGGAGGCGGTTACATCGGTGCTGACCACAACCCGGAATGGAACCGGCAGAGAAATACGGTCAGGAGTACCAAAAAGCAACTCGCCATTTAACAGCGCCATATCCCCGATTCGCTGCTGGCGGACAGAATCATTACGATAACCGAGTAACCAGCCCACTGATTCGCCAAAAATATTACCATCATTCACTTCATCCGCCAGCGGTGTGCCGCCGCTTGAGGGCGACAGGGCAATGACCTGTTTGATTTTTTGTGATAATTCATAATAGCGGGGGTCGTAAGTCGGATTTGATAATATCCAGCGCATGATATTACCGCCGTTAGAATGGCTGTAAACAATGAGCTTATCGATTTTTTTATCTGTGATGAATGACAATAACTGATCAACTGTACAACCGGCAGCATCTTCATGCCACAGATTCTGGCCATAATCGCAAGCTACGACAATATAATTCTGCTCATTGAGCAGATAATGACTCATTTCTTCAATAAAATCCTTTTTCCAATAGTTGCCTTCTGCATCAGTCCGATGATCATTAGTGCCATGAACAAAGGCAATCCCGAGATTATTCGGTTCACTGTAAGCGTACATGGATAAAAGCAGGAATAGCAGACAAATAATAAAACGCGGCAGGTCCATTTTGTATAAGCCATTTCGTAATGAAACAATATCTATACCACAGCCCAGAGGAAGAGAGCAAGAAAGATGATGTGGGCTTGCTACATTATTGTTATATGATACTCTGATCAGCATTTTTAAAACGGATATATCAGTTATGGTTGCCGAAGAAATTGTCAATAATGCAGAACAACTGCGTCAGCAGATCAGACTTTATGACTACCACTATTATACCCTGGACGAACCCTTGGTGCCCGATAGCGAATACGATCGTTGTTTCCGGGCATTGCAGGCAATTGAAGCAGAATATCCCGAGCTGATTACACCCGACTCACCGACCCAACGGGTAGGAGGAACCGTTTCCAGTACATTTGAACCCGTGGTTCATCGCCAATCCATGCTTTCGCTCGGCAATGTGTTCAGCGAAGAAGAGCTGCATGCTTTCATCAAGCGCGTAGCAGAACGGCTTGATTACAATGAGCAGGCGCTGGCATTTACCTGTGAGCCCAAACTGGATGGCCTTGCGGTCAATCTGACTTATGAAAATGGCGTACTCACCTCAGCTGCCACTCGCGGTGACGGTACAGTAGGCGAAAATATAACCAATAATATCAGAACCATCCCCTCAGTTCCGCTAAAATTAATCACTGATACACCTCCTGCTTTGTTGGAAGTGCGTGGTGAAGTCTATATGCCCAAAGCCGGTTTTGAGCAATTTAATGAAAAAGCACGCCTGGCAGGCGAAAAAATATTTGCCAACCCACGTAATGCCGCAGCGGGTAGTCTGCGCCAGCTAAATTCTAAAATTACTGCGTCCAGACCATTGGCCATGTATTGCTATGGTATTGGCGCTCATGAAGGGATTGAATTGCCAGGCAGTCATTTTGAACAGCTGCAATTATTACGTACTTTAGGGTTCAGAGTATCTGAGGAAAATAAAAAAATTACTGGTATGGCGGGTTGCCTTGCTTATTATTATGAATTGCAACAGCGCAGAAATTCCCTGCCATATGAAATCGATGGGGTAGTCTATAAAATAGACAGTATTCGCCAACAACAGGATTTAGGCTATGTAGCGCGTGCGCCTCGTTTTGCCTGCGCCCACAAATACCCTGCCCATGAAGAAATGACCGAAATCATCGCAGTTGATTTTCAGGTTGGACGCACCGGAGCCTTAACCCCAGTGGCACGGTTAAAACCAGTAACAGTTGCCGGAGTGACAGTTAGCAATGCCACGCTGCATAATATGGATGAAATTGAACGTAAAGGGATACGGATTGGAGATACAGTCGTTATTCGCCGTGCCGGCGATGTCATTCCCGAAGTGGTAAGCGTAGTGACGGAAAAACGGCCTGCCGACACAAAAGCGATTGTATTGCCGGAAAATTGCCCGGTATGTCAGGCTGAAGTCATCCGGGAGCAGGATGAAGCTGTTGCCCGTTGCACAGGCGGTCTGTTCTGCCGGGCGCAATTAAAACGAATGATCTGGCATTTTGCATCCCGTAAGGCAATGGCAATCGACGGCCTCGGTGAAGTTATTATTGAACAGCTTGTTGACTTGAATAAAATTAAAGATGTTGCTGATTTATATACCCTCAGCCTTGATGAGTTGGCTGGCTTGCCGCGCATGGGAATTAAATCTGCGCAGAATGTGCTGGCTGCCCTTGAGAAAAGTAAATCAACCACGCTCAAGCGTTTTATCTACGCTTTGGGAGTACGGGAGATTGGAGAGGTGAGCGCAGGCGTGTTGGCTGTCCATTTTGGCGACATTGCGGCCTTAAAAAGCGCTTCACTCGAGCAATTAATGGCATTAAAAGATATTGGACCCGTTGGCGCGGAGAATATTGTACACTTTTTTATGCAACAACATAATTGCGAGGTCATAGACAAGCTGATTGCCGCAGGGATTCATTGGCCGATACAGGTAAGACAGGAAGTGGATCACAATAATCCGCTGTTCGGCAAAACAGTCGTTTTAACCGGCACGTTGCCAACGATGAGCCGGGAACAGGCAAAAGCAAGGCTGGAGGCGGTTGGAGCTAAAGTGACCGGAAGCGTTTCCGCCAAAACGGATTATGTGCTTGCTGGCAGTGAAGCCGGCTCCAAGCTGGAGAAGGCGTTGCAATTAGGTGTGGCAGTGATCAGTGAAGATGATTTGTTACACATGCTGGAGAAGTAATATTAACCACTGACCGGTTGCGGCGCTTGTTCAGGGTGAACCTGCGCTGTCTCCTCGACGGGTTGTCTGACGCTGTTCTGCCGGGGTTTAAAGAAGCAGGCATTATTTTTTGCAAATGAATTTCTGCCATCATTTGTTCCCGTCTTGAATACTTTGTTTTCAAGAAAGCAGGAAACCAATTGAATTACGCTAAAACTGATGAAGATATAACCACAATTGATACCATAACTATGCCGGAGCATGCTATAGCCTTCTTTTTGCCATAATTCGCGCATAATTTGTAAAAAAGACGGCACTTTAAGCGTGGCGGTATCAATCCGCCGCATTTGAATTTTACTTACCCGGTCGAAAATTCCGCACGGGCCTGCTGCCATAAGACTTGCGATTAGACTGGTTGTCGTTGCGTGGGCAAATGGATGCACTTTTCTTGACAAGTATGGTTCAATCCAGTCGCTTAAGGTTGTCGATGCGCTAAGGCAAAAAAGCGTATTAATAAAATTGCGTGAGCCTCGCCCGACCATACCCTGTGAGGTAAAAACCAACTTGTTATACGTGCCTTGAATTACAGGGTTCATGCCTAATTCGTACAATATCCGCCTGTTGGAATGATATTGCGTCAGCAGGGTATCTATTAGTGAAATGCAGGCCGAAAGCGTCAGAGTACTGACGGGTTTTGTATTGAATACAGAGTCGAATTGGTTATTAATGGTATCCTGATTAGATCGAAGGCCGTTTTGCAGCATGCCTTGTTTGATTGAATTTAAAAAAGCCATAACCAGTAATTGTGATGAGTGTCCACCTAATAAAAGCGGATTGGATAACGAAAAACTGTTAATTATGCCGGCTTGAAAACGTGACTTGTATAAATCAAAAGGGAATAAAATAGTTGAACCGATAACAGTTGTTAAACCGGTTCGCATCAGCGCCTGGATAAACTGGTTCTGGACAAGTTTATAGGATGTTTTTTCTTGATAGCCGGATATATTGTTCTCATGCATGATGGTTTTGCTTATTAAAAATAAACCTGGCATTTTGCCCTAGTTGAAAAAAATTATAAATAGATTCAACGAATAATCATACACATAACGCCATTGTTGTTAAGTTACACGCTGTCATTCCCGCGAAGGCGGGAATCCATCTCTCAAACTGACTCTTTACCTTGTTTGATAGGTGGATCCCCTTCGCGGGGATGACAAATTTTCTTAAGTTAGACTACAACGCAAAATTGCTGTTTCACAACGTTTTGGCTATTATCAAGCGTCACTGACTGCGGGGAAATATATGCCTGGAAATGCCCATGTTAAATTACCGAGTATTAAAAACATTCTTTTTGGCGAGTTGACTTACATCGATTACGAGGGAGATGTAGAGCCGGCTATTGAAGATGACAGGGTCAGTATTAAAGCGGCGCTCAGGCTTGATAAATCTTATGAGTATACTGATTTCACATTAATGTTGGCCTCTCAGAATGAGGAAAAGCCAATAGTGATGTACATCCCGGCAGAGAATGCTGATAGCAGGGCGATCAAAAAAGGCAAAACAAAAGCAGGATTTTTGCATTTCCCTTTGCGCGAACTTAATTGCAATGAATCATATGGTTATCAAATTTTATATAAAGGAAAACCACTACAAATATTCAAGGATAAACATCCTCCAGAAGATACTCAGGTCTTTATCCGAACGCCTCCTGCCCGTCAGGATCCCTTGCCCATTAAAATAGCCGTTGGCGGTGATCAGGAACGTATGGAGCAATTCAATCCGCTAGGGGCTTGTTTGGGGCTGGATAACCAGAAATATACCAGTCTGCTCTACACGCATATTAAAAGCCAGCCCTTCAATCTGTTTGCTCATTTAGGTGATCTATACAATGGCGAGTGGTTTATTTCCTTCCAAAACCTGTTTCGGCGCGGACGAAAATTTATAGAGTATCAGGTACGGTCGTTACAGGCTTATCGCGCTAATCTGGCTGGTGATTTCGGTACTCCGGCAGAAAATAATCTGGCTCATATCGCAGGGGGCACCTGTGTGGTAGTGGATGATCATGATATCGGCCAGAATAATGCCGGTCCGCCGGTTACCAATAAGCAGAAAAAAGCGCAACGTAAAATGGTGGATGCATTTCATGAAATGGGATTAATGCAGGATTTTCTTGCTGCCGATAAAGAAGGCCCGTATTTCAATACCCGTATTGGTCAACATGAATTTTTCTTTTTGAATAACCGCTTTACCCAGAATAGAACAAGTGAAGAGGCTTATTTACTCGGCGATAAGCAATGGGCCTGGCTTGAAGCCTCATTAGCGGGATCAAAAGCCGGCAATAAAATTATTGTTTCGCCCTTGCCGTTAGCGATGGGTAAAAGTCCAACAGAAGATTACCGAGGCCATCCTAAAGAATGGCATCGCTTTATGCAATTATGCCGGAAATATTCAGTTGGCGCTGTACTGACCGCAGATTCACATAATTATAGCCATACTGAATTCCATGTACGCGAATTTCCAGACGATAAACCCTGGATAGTCAATCAGCATCTTGTCGGTACATTAGGCGGTAAGGCGCAGCATATAACCGCAGAAGAAAAGAAAAGTATAAACCTGCTGGGCAGACAGCCATTAATGCCGGAAGATGCTAAAATAAAAGAATTATACCGAGGCTCGCGGGTAAAAGCTTATTTTTCACCTGATGAAAATCAGGCATTATTACCGCATGAGGGCGAGGAGAGCGAATGGACAAAACCTGGCGAGTGGGAGAAGGATACTTACGGTTATCTGGGTATCACGCTTTCATCAGAACCCGAAGAGGATAATGAACAGGGCAACGTAATATTTCAGGAGGAGAACGGCGACCAGATTGAGATGGTCAATTTCCATTCCAGAAAAAATCGCGAAAATCGTGATAACGTATCCGTTGGCAGGGTGGAGGCTGCATTTTTTGCCTGCACTAAAAAATCAGGTGTGGTAAGGGAAGAACCCAGATTAGCATTTAGATATTAATCAGGAGATTAAAAGTGAATAAACGGATATTATTGATTGCGATTATACTCCAGGCGCAATCCTGTTTTGCCATCTCGCCTGCAACGGAGCAGGCAATTGATAACATTGTGGCTAATGCAATGGCTCAGGGCAATATCCCGGGGTTGGCGTTGGCTGTGATGGTCGATGGCAAGCCTTATCTGAAGAAAGGATATGGCTATGCAGATATCGAGCAAAAAATACCGGTTAGGCCAGGTACGCTTTTTGGGATTGGTTCTGTATCGAAAGTCATTACGGCGTTCGGTTTGATGACTTTAGTGCAGGAGCAGAAAGTTAATCTCGATGATTCAGTATTAAAATATATTCCTGAAGCGCCTCGGAAATGGAAAACCGTAACAATCAGGGAGTTGCTTTCTCATTCAAGCGGTATTCCGCAGCATTACGGTCCTCACTTGCCCTGGCCAAAAACGTGGCAGCAAGTAAGGAATTTGCCGATGGAGTTTACTCCGGGTACGGATATTAAATATAACAACTTTGGTTACATTGTCTTAGGTAAAGTCATTGAGAATGCAAGCGGGCAAAATCTGGATGATTTTTTAGCGCAACGAATTTTTGCTCCTCTGGCCATGCATAAGACCGGTTTTCCCCTTAGTCAGGCTCCCGCAGGGCTGGCTGTCGGTTACGGCGTACAAAATGGGCAAATCGTTGTTAGAAATAATCAACGTCCATGGCTGCAAATGTGGAGTTCAGGCGGTATCGTTTCAACATTGGGTAATATGGCAAGATGGGATGCTGCAATGACGGCAGGCCAGTTACTGTCAGCGGAGAGTTATCGCCAAATGTGGACACCGGTTCTTTTATTAAATGGCAAACCGGCTGGCCGTAAAAATTGGGCATGGTCGCTTGGATGGCAGGTTTCTTATCAGAACAATAAACTGGTCGCTGAAAAAGACGGCGCGATTACAGGATACTCTAGCTGGATATCAAGACACATAGACGATAAAGTGTCGATCATTATCCTGACTAATAAAAAGCGGACGCAATTAAAGCGGCTGTCTAACCAGATTTTCAGGCAAGTGATGCAGCAGCCGGTTGTCCGGTGAATAAAATTGAACTTGCCCTGAAAGGGCGAGTCAGTTACAGTTCACACAATAAATACTGGTAAGCTGGTTTAACTCATGTCATCACGCTTTGTTCATCTACGCATTCATACCGAGTTTTCTATGGTTGACGGTTTGGTCCGAATCAAGCCGTTAATGAAAGCGGTCAGTGAACGTGGTATGAACGCTGTTGCTGTAACCGATTTCTGCAATCTGTTTGCAGCAGTGAAGGTATTTAAAACAGCGGTTGATAATGGGGTAAAGCCTATACTGGGCGGTGATTTACCCTGCCATTATGCCGACAAACCCGAGCAATTATCTTCTCTGGTCTTGCTCTGCCAAAACATGACTGGTTATAAAAATTTGACCTGTCTGGTGTCCAAAGCTTATCAGGAAGGACAGTATTTAGGTCAACCACGGATTCATTATGAATGGCTGCCAGAATATGCAGAGGGCATAATTGCACTCTCAGGGGGCAGGACAGGTGTAATCGGCAAGGCGTTACTGGCTGGGGATTTAGCCGGCGCTTATGAACTGGCGCGGTCATTTTCCCAATTATTTCCCAATCGTTTTTACATTGAAATTCAGCGCACAGGCCGTAATGATGAAGCGGTTTATAATGAACAGGTTGTTAAACTGGCAGAAGAATTAAACCTGCCGCTTGTTGCGACAAACGACGTACGCTTTATAGATCAAAGTGATTTTGATGCTCATGAGGCCAGAGTTTGTATTCATCAGGGTTACTCGCTGGCTGATCCGCGCCGTTCCTATGAATACAGTACACAGCAATATTTGCGTTCTGCCGATGAGATGGCAGAGCTGTTCAACGATTTGCCGCAAGCGATAGAAAATACCGTGCAGATTAGCCAGCGCTGTACCGTAAAACTTGATTTGGGCAATAACTATTTACCCAATTTTCCTATACCGGATGGCTCCAGCGTCGAAGAGTATTTATCGCAGTTGTCGCGTGAAGGATTGGAAGAGCGGCTGCAACAGATATTCCGTGATAAGCTGCCAGAAGAACTGGCGCAATTACGGATCCCTTATGACAAGCGATTACAGGTAGAGCTTGATGTAATTAACAATATGGGATTTCCAGGCTACTTTCTGATTGTGGCTGACTTTATCCAGTGGGCCAAGCAAAATAGCGTGCCCGTAGGGCCAGGCCGTGGTTCGGGAGCGGGATCGCTGGTTGCTTACGCCTTAAAAATTACGGATCTTGATCCCTTACTTTATGAGTTGCTGTTTGAGCGTTTCCTGAATCCCGAACGGGTATCAATGCCGGATTTTGATATTGACTTCTGTATGGAAGGACGCGATCGGGTCATTGAGTATGTGGCTGAAAAATATGGCCGGCAGAGCGTTTCCCAGATTATTACCTTCGGTACTATGGCGGCGAAAGCGGTAGTCCGCGATGTGGGGCGCGTTCTTGGGCATCCCTATGGCTTCGTCGATAAAATTGCCAAGCTGATTCCTTTTGAAATCGGGATAACCTTAAGTAAGGCGCTGGAAGATGAAGAGGAATTGCAACGGCGTTATCAGGATGAAGAAGAGGTCAAGGAATTAATTGATCTGGCTCTGAAACTGGAGGGAATAACCCGTAACGCAGGTAAGCATGCCGGAGGCGTGGTTATTGCACCATCACGATTGACAGATTTTACCGCTATTTATTGCGAGCAGGGATCGAACCAGCTGGTCAGCCAGTTTGACAAGGACGATGTTGAAGCCGCAGGTTTGGTCAAATTCGATTTTCTGGGCTTACGTACCTTAACCATTATCGATTGGGCTTTACGTACGGTGAACGAGCAGAAATCAGCTGCCAATGAGCCTTTGGTTGATATTGCCCTGATTCCAACCGATGACAAAGCCTCATTTGATTTATTGAAAGCTTGCCAGACAACAGCAGTATTTCAGCTGGAGTCGCGCGGGATGAAAGAATTAATCAGCCGCCTGCAGCCAGACTGTTTTGAAGACATTATTGCGTTAGTGGCGCTCTTCCGGCCCGGGCCATTGCAATCCGGGATGGTGGATGACTTTATCGATCGTAAGCATGGCCGCGCTGTGGTTGAATACCCTCATCCTGATCTTGAGTCAATTTTAAAGCCGACCTATGGCGTTATTCTTTATCAAGAACAGGTTATGCAGATTGCTCAGGTTCTTGCAAACTATACTCTCGGCGCTGCTGACATGCTCCGACGGGCGATGGGTAAGAAAAAACCCGAGGAGATGGCCAAACAGCGCGAGATCTTCACAGCAGGCGCGACAGCGCGCGGGGTAGCAGAGGAAACCGCTACTTATATCTTTGACCTGATGGAAAAATTTGCCGGTTACGGATTTAATAAATCGCATTCGGCAGCCTACGCACTGGTTGCTTACCAGACTGCCTGGCTGAAGGCCCATTATCCTGCAGCATTTATGGCGGCGGTGATGTCGTCGGATATGGATAATACCGATAAAGTGGTGACCTTCATTAATGAATGCGTCCAGATGAAATTAAAGGTTTCACCGCCGTCTATCAATCATTCCAATTACATGTTTACCGTTGCCGATGATAAAACAGTTTTCTATGGCCTGGGGGCAATCAAGGGCGTTGGCGAGTCGGCGATTAACTGCATTATCAATGAGCGTAAGAATAAACCCTTTACCGGCTTGTTTGACTTCTGCAAGCGGCTTGATTTGCGCAAGGTGAATCGACGGGTGCTGGAAGCGTTAATTAAAAGCGGCGCGATGGATGACTGGCAAGTAGAGCGTGCGGTATTGTTTGCATCGCTGGAAAAAGCGTTGAAAATGGCCGAGAAAAGCCAGCAGAATTTAATCAGCGGCCAGGCTGATTTGTTTTCATTAATCGATGATTCGGATACTGAAGAGGATTATGTTCCCTGCAAACCCTGGCCAGCTATGCAGCGTCTGGATGGTGAGAAAGAAACCCTGGGGTTATATTTAACCGGCCACCCGACCACGCAATATAGTCAGGAGTTTAAAAATACCATTACTCAGATAGGGTATCTGAATCCCTCCATGGCTAAAAAAGCCTGGGTGTGCGGTATGGTGGGCGGTATTCGCCGAGTCTTGACCAAACGCGGGAAAAAACTGACTATCCTTGGCGTGGAGGACTCAACCGGTAAAATAGATATCGTTGTATTTTCTGAAATCTATGATGCTTTATCGGCTCCGGTTCAAAGCGGCCAGATAATGGTAATAGAAGGCGAAATCAGCCACGACGATTTCAGCGGCGGCGTCAGGATGGTCGCCAGTCAGCTCTATACCATCGAACAGGCGCGTTCCCGTCTGGGTCAATGCTTGTGCCTGACATTAACGCCACAACATGAACCTCAAGTCATGGCGATAAAATCAGTGTTATCGGCTCATGCTGGCGATTGCCTTGTCCAGATAGAATATAAAAATGACGTGGCGGTTGCGAAATTAGGCCTTGGGCAACAATGGCGCGTAGCTCCCGATGATAGCCTGTTTCGTTTGCTGGAAGATATAGTTGGTAGCGGCAATGTGAAAATTGTTTATTAGTAATCCATACCCTGATAAAAAACTTTTTTTGTACGTCCACATCAGCTAACATGAGTTAATTGTATTATAGGGATAGTAATTATGCGTTTGTTTTGCAGAGAAACTCTTGCTTTTGTTTTTTCTGTTTTGGTTTTTTCCACATCGGTTGCCGCTGACAAAGAAAATTATTACCGAAGCTTCTGGCAGCCTGAATTTAATAGCGAACGATTGGATTATTGCACTCTCGATAAAAAAGAGTGTGGTTTGGCTGTTGCAAACAAATATTGCAGAATTATGGGCTATGATCGCGCGGATCAACAGCTTATTGCCAATAATGTCGGTTTAACGACTTATTTGGGAACTGATAAGGGATGTCAGGGCTGGCGCTGTAATGGTTTCAAGACAATCCGTTGCGTCAGCAAAATGAGTCATAAACCGCCTAAACCTTATCATTACCGTTACCGGCGCTTTGTTTTTCCACGCTTTAATAACTACCGTGTAGACTGGTGTTATGATGGTAAAACCGGGTGCGGAAAACGCGCTGCCTATTCTTTCTGCCGTCAATCAGGATATCTTGATGTTAAAGATTATTCGGTTGAGCGCGGTGTCAATGCTACCAAGGCGATTGGAAACCAGAAACTTTGCTTTGGAAAAGAATGCAATGGATTCAGTAAGATAGATTGTTTTCGGTAAATGCCGGCAGACTTGGATTTGACAGCCATGAGCTGCTAAACAATACTGAACAATAGCTGTCTAGGAGTTAAGGACAAGTGTATGAGCACCAATGAGACTGTATTAATCATTGATGACAATGAAGTCAGAAAAAATAAAATAGGAACAATTATTAATTTTCTGGGAAAGTGCTGTATGGAGGCGGATTACAGCGAATGGCAACAACTTCCCTATGCCCGCGCCAATATTATTCTGGTGGGTTTTTCGCAGGAACCGGATACGCAGGACCTTTTAGATGAGTTGCTTGCTGAGCAGCCTCATATTCCGGTTATATTGATTGATCCGGCCGATGACAAGATCCCTTGCCAGGCAAAAAATGTGTGCGCCACCCTGGATTTTCCATTTAGTTATGCCCAGATTCTTAAATCATTCCATCGATGTCAGATTGCTTCTGAAAAAGATATCGATGCCCGACTTGCCAGGCCGCATTCAGCTAATAGTCTGGTCGGCAATAGCAAGGCTATCAGGCAAGTCAGACGGTTGATTGAACAAGTTGCGGATACGGAGGCAAGCGTATTAATTCTTGGCGAATCAGGAACGGGTAAAGAAGTGGTGGCCCGAAATATCCACGCTTATTCTTCGCGGGCAAATAAACCCTTTATTCCGATTAATTGCGGAGCAATTCCTGGCGAGTTGCTGGAAAGCGAATTGTTTGGTCATGAGAAAGGGGCTTTTACAGGCGCAATTACCACTCGTCAGGGCCGCTTTGAATTGGCGAATGGCGGTACGCTGTTTCTGGATGAAATAGGTGATATGCCATTGGCGATGCAGGTAAAATTACTCCGGGTTTTGCAAGAGCGTAGTTTTGAACGGGTTGGCAGTAATAAAAATATTGGCGTTGATGTCAGAATTATTGCTGCAACGCACCGCAATCTTGATCAGGCAATTACTGAAGGCAAATTCAGGGAAGATTTGTTCTATCGCTTAAATGTTTTTCCCATTGAGGTACCGCCTTTACGCGACAGGATAGAAGATTTGCATTTGCTTTTTAACGAACTGGTATCGCGAATTGAGATTGAAAATCGCCCTGGTGTTCGTATTCTGCCATCGGCACTGGACGTATTATCCCATTATCATTGGCCAGGCAATGTCCGTGAGTTGGCGAATCTGGTTGAGCGGCTAACTATTTTATTTCCCAGAGGCATAGTAGATACCGAAGATTTGCCCATCAGATTTCGTTGTGTTAACGAAACTAATATTAATGGTATTGGGGGTAATGAACGGGAATCACTCTTACAGGCATTTAATCAGGAAACCAATCCATCCATTGATGGCATTGATTTAAAAGAACATTTAGTCAGAACTGAACTGGCAATTATCAGCCAGGTGCTTGAAGAATATGATTGGGTGGTTGCCCATGCAGCAAATCATCTCAACATGCGCCGGACAACCCTGGTAGAAAAAATGAGAAAATACGGCCTTACAAGGCCGGAAAGAGCCTGATTTCTTTTATTTTTTATTCTGTTCTTCAGGTCTTACTTCACTTTTCTCCGGTTCAACCGGTTTGACAGTAGACGAAGAGGTAACATCATCCGTTGTTGCCTTGGGCTCGTGACAGTGCTTTGATTTATAATCATCAATAATTTCACTGACACTGTTCTTAACGTCCCGAAACAGTTTGCTTGCAATGCCGGTTATTTCTTTAAAATCAGGCAGTTTTGATTTGTTATCAGCCATATCATGCTCCTGCAGAATTAAAGATATCTACTTTATATTATACACCAGTATTGTAGCCTGGGTGAAGCGAAGTAAAATCAGGTTCCGGAGGGCGAACCTGGTAATTCACCAATCTGTAAATTTTTGCTAAAATACGTCATCTTTATGTTTTAGTGTTAGGTAATCTATGCAATCTTATATCGTTTTGACATTTTATAAATTTGTTGCACTTCCCGAATATGAAGCCATGAAACCTGAATTGCTGGATGTTATGAAAGCCAATGAAGTTAAAGGAACAATTATCCTCGCCAGCGAAGGGGTCAATGGAACTTTTTGCGGTACGCCGGAGGGTGTTGCGGCTGTGGTTAATAAAATGCATAGCTATCCCGGCCTGGAAAATCTTGCGTTCAAGGAAACCTGGCACGACAATAACCCGTTTGAGAAGTCAAAGGTCAAACTGCGGAAAGAAATCGTAACGTTAGGTGTGGAGGGATTAGATCCCGTGAACGAAGCGGGCACTTATGTTGAACCTGAAGACTGGAACAACCTGATTAGCGATCCCGAAGTGTTAGTCATCGATACCCGTAACGATTATGAAGTCGAATTAGGTACGTTTAAAGGGGCTATCAATCCCAAAACTGAAAATTTCCGCGATTTCCCTCGCTATGTTGAAGAAAATCTGCTGGATAAAAAAGATAAGAAAATTGCTATGATGTGCACCGGTGGAATTCGTTGTGAAAAATCAACGGCGTATTTGAAAAAACTGGGTTTTAAAGAAGTATATCACCTAAAAGACGGTATTCTGAATTACCTGAAACAAATCCCTGCCGAACAATCATTATGGGAAGGCACCTGCTTTGTTTTCGATGATCGCGTAACTTTAACCCATGATTTGGAATCAATAGGCGAGGGCGCTATTGATAAAGAATGGAAAAACAAAAGCCGGGCAAAAAACGCTGCTGCGCGCTGATCAAATGACAGGTTGGGCTGTAAAGCCCAATGGCGCTGCCTTAAGCTGTACAAAAATTGCGATATAGAAAAAAAGAGCTAA
>NZ_JBHSAB010000027.1:0-14805 GCF_042649825.1 Legionella dresdenensis
CAAAGAGCCAAATCAATGGTTAATAATCAAGCAGCTTAAGGCAGCGCCATTGGGCTGTAAAGCCCAACACCCATTAGATTAAAAATTCTCCTTGCAAGAGTTAGCGAAGCAAACCAGAGAGCAGCTTTGCTAAAATTCTGTGCTTCATCAAGGTTATGAATAAAAAGAAAAATAATCTGTTGATTATATTTGCTTCCGTCTTTATGATTGGGTAGAAATTTTGAATTAATAATGGAGTTCTTTAATGATTAATTTATGGCCATTATTATTGCCTGCGGCTGCCTGGTCAGGTTGGTGGGTGGCGAGCCGTAATTACTCTGGTAAAGAATCCAAACAAACAAATCGCCTGTCACGCGAATATGTTGTCGGGTTAAATTACTTGCTGAATGAACAACCCGATAAAGCTGTAGATATTTTTATTAAACTCCTCGATGTGGATAGCGAAACTGTTGAAACACACCTTGCATTAGGCAGCCTGTTTCGCCGGCGCGGTGAAGTTGATCGCGCCATACGTATCCATCAAAATCTGATTGCACGTCCTCAATTAAGTCTGCTTGAAAGAAAAGAAGCCCTCATGGCTCTTGGACAGGACTATATGAGCGCTGGTGTATTTGATCGCGCCGAACGGATATTTCTGGAAGTGGTTGAGCTGGGAGGCGCCAGAGAGGCGAATAGCTTACAGGGATTGCTGGCCATTTATCAACAGGAGAAGGCTTGGGAGAAAGCGCTGGACGTTGTTAAAAAGCTTGAACTCTGTACCGGTCAGAGCATGCACACCAAAGCAGCACATTATTATTGCGAAATTGCAGGCCAGGCGTTGAAAAACAATCATTGGGATAAAGCACAATACGCAACCAGGCAGGCTCTGGCTATGGACAAGCAGTCAGTAAGAGCCAGTTTGTTGCAGGCAACAATTGATATGAAATTCAATCGCTATAAACAGGCTATCCGCTCTCTGCAACGGGTGCCCCAGCAAGATCCTGAGTTTTTAACTGAAATTATCGAACCGTTGATTAAATGCCATCGTGAATTGGATACCATGGATGAGTGCGTTGCGTTTTTAGAACAGACTTTAGCCGACCATCCGCGAGCTTCAATCATTTTCGTTATTGCGGATTATTTGCGCCGTGAAAAGGGCATGGACACCGCAATTGATTTTGTCTCTGAAAAACTGGGTACTTATCCTTCGATCCGAGGTTTAAACCGATTAATCTATTGGCATCTGGAAAATGCTTACGGCAAAGTACGTGATAAACTGCAAATGCTGTATGACATTACCAGTAAATTTCTCGATAATAAACCGATATACCGTTGCAGCCATTGCGGGTTTGGCGGGAAACATCTGCATTGGCATTGCCCAAGCTGTAAGCAGTGGGGCCGAATGAAACCAGTGCACGGCCTGGAAGGGGATTAGCTAATGGATGTAGCCTTGATGCAGCGAAGCGTAATCAAGGTTTCAATCGCGCGTTCAGGCACTGATGCTTTGCAAGTTCAGAGTAGGTAAGCCCTTTCCTTTAAGTTCCCTCTTCCGTATCGGGAGAGGGCGCAAGAGATACACGACTTCGGTTATTTTCTATGATAAACTGCGCCTTTGTTTGTATCGCAACCAGAGAACATCATGCAATTTATCGATTTGAAGAAACAATATCAATTAATTGAATCCGATATCCTGAAAAGTATTCAGAACGTATTAAATCACGGCCAATATATTATGGGGCCTGAAATTACCAGACTGGAAGCCGAATTGGCTGATTTTACAGGCGTACGTCATGCAATCGTAAATTCAAGCGGTACAGATGCTCTGTTGATGGCGCTAATGGCTCTCGAAATTGAGCCAGGTGATGAAGTAATTACGGTACCTTTCAGTTTCTTTGCAACAGCAGAGGTTATTGCATTGTGCAATGCCAAGCCTGTATTTGTTGATATCAATCCGCTTACTTATAACATGGATCCAGCATTACTCGAAGCCGCAATTACACCCCGTACCAAAGCGATTATGCCTGTCAGTCTGTATGGGCAGTGTGCCGAGATGGATAAAATTAATGCGATTGCAAAACGTTATGGTTTACCCGTGATTGAGGATGCCGCGCAGAGTTTCGGCGCTACCAGTAATGGTATGTACTCAGGTGCGCTTTCAACTATTGGCTGCACCAGTTTCTTCCCGTCAAAACCATTAGGCGGTTATGGCGATTCCGGCGCTTGCTTTACTGATGATGATATTCTGGCCGAACGCTTGCTGGAAATCAGAATTCATGGCCAAAATGCTCGTTACTGCCATCGCAGAATTGGAATTAATGGTCGCATGGATACCATACAAGCGGCTATTTTGCTTGAAAAGATGAAGTTATTCCCTGATGAAATCCAATTAAGAGCGGCTGTCGCTGAGCGCTACACCGATATGCTTGAAGGGTTGGTCAAAACCCCGGTAGTTCTTCCTGGTTACACCAGTGTTTATGCCCAATATACTATTGAGGTGGATAATCGCGAGTTGTTCCAGAAAAAACTGCAGGAGCAGGGTGTTCCTACCGCAGTTCATTATCCTGTTGCCATGCATCAGCAGGAAGCATTAATCGATCTGGGATATAAAACAGGCGATTTTCCGCATTCAGAAAATGCCAGCAGACGAGTAGTAAGCCTGCCGATGCATCCTTATTTGTCAGCAGAGGAGCAGCAGAAAGTCGTTGCCGCGGTTAAAACTGCACTGGCAGAAGAGGATGTTACTGCATAATGGCAAAATTAATTATTGCATTGGATTATGCAAGAGAGCAGGATGCCTTTAAGTTGCTTGATCAA
This sequence comes from Legionella dresdenensis, assembly GCF_042649825.1. NCBI lineage: Bacteria > Pseudomonadati > Pseudomonadota > Gammaproteobacteria > Legionellales > Legionellaceae > Legionella > Legionella dresdenensis. Next base: position 2,794 of record NZ_JBHSAB010000027.1, read on the forward strand.
TTAGACCCGGCACAATGTGCGCTCAAGGTAGGCAGTGAAATGTTTACTCACTTTGGCACTGATTTCGTTTCCGAATTGATTAAACGCCAATACAAGGTTTTTCTTGATCTCAAATTTCATGATATCCCCAACACGGTTGCCCATGCCTGTAAGGCAGCAGCAGAGTTGGGCGTCTGGATGCTTAACGTCCATGCCTCAGGCGGCTTGAATATGATGAAAGCCGCTGTTGATTCATTGTTGCCTTATGGCGACAGTAAACCCTTGCTGATTGCCGTCACTGTACTGACCAGTATGGATGAAGAGCAGATCTCGGAAATTGGTGTTAATGGAACGGTTGAACAGCAAGTAAGCCGGTTGGCCAGGCTTGCCAATCAGGCTGGTCTGGATGGCGTAGTTTGCTCGGCGCATGAAACGAGTCAGGTTAAAAACCTGTGCGGCGATTCCTTTCTGACGGTAACGCCTGGTATACGTTTGATTGGCGATAACACCGATGATCAAAGTCGAATAATGACGCCGGAGCATGCGGCCAGATTAGGCAGTGATTTTCTTGTGGTCGGACGTTCGATAACCCGAGCGGAAAATCCAGCTGAGATTGTTGCTGCGATTAATGAGGTTATTAAGATTTAAACTTAAAACAGAGTAGGGCTGTAAAGCCCAACAATTCTTCTTAATCAGGCATGGATTGTTGAGACCTACGCTCAATAATATGGAGTCAAGCGACTCAACCTGCAAAATTCTATTCATTTCTCCCGCCAGGTATGCTAATTATAGTTTGATACCCGGCTTTCAAAAGCCCGATAACCTATGGATGGGGGCTAATTATGACTAAGGAAAGTGTACTTAATAAGCTACTGCAACAACAAACAGCCAATACATTACTGCTCAAGAAATTTTTTCTTTGTGTCCATAAAGGGTGGTTTCGCATCAATGGCGCTGCTCCTGATAACCAAATCGATTTGGGTAGATATTTATTGAATAATGAGCGGGTTATGTTAGATTTCACCCGTTTACGAAAGCCCTGTCGCGACAAGTTTACCAATTGGTTTATCCAGCCTCATTTTCATGATGCGAGATCTTTTTTAAGCGGGGTTGCAACAACAGAATATCGTGGCTACACGGCTGAAGTTGGTTTAAGTTGGTGGGGCTATCTCTTTCATAGAAAAAAATCACTGCAATGGCCGTTAATGCCTTTTGAATTAACCCGGGACTATCAGCTTAACAGTCTGGAGATTTGTGAGGGAGCAAATGGTTTGTCAATTGGCCTGAATCAGTTCGCTGTCGGGAACCAGGACGATGTATATCTACAACCTGATTACGAACAAAACAAGCCGATATTAAACACTAAAAGGCTTTTTCTGACTGAGAGTCTGGTTGAAGACCTGATTAAAACCAATATTAATGAATTATGTTTTCAGGAAATATTAAACAGCCCACATCCTTTCTCAATTCCTGTTAATAATTATCAGGCGCGGGCGAACAGTATGTATGAGCACCGTAAAACGGAGCGATTCATCACTCCTCAGCCCTGGTACTTACGCCTTTACCTATGGATAAAAGCGCTTTTTAGCAGCCAAATGGCGAATCAGGATGCGTTACCTAAAAAAAATTTTCAGCCTTTGATTACCTCTGAAAAGCTGCGGGTAATGCAATGCTCTAATACGGGTGAGATATTGGTTCAGGAAAAACGTCCTGATCTGGATACACTGGTTTTATGTGGCGGCGGCGCGAAAGTATTTGCCCATATTGGGGCTTTTAACGCTTTGGAAACCAATAAAATACCTCTTAAGAAATATGCTGGCAGTTCAGCGGGAGCCATGATGGCCATTTTGTGTTATCTGGGGTATAACACAAATGATATTATGAATTTTTTCAGAGGTCTGCGCCATGAAAATCTGATCTATTATGAGATTGATCGATCCGGTCTGTCGGATACAGTTGCTTTAAAAGCAGCTCTTGATTACATGATTGTCAAAAAAGTAAATGAAATTATTAAAAAATATCGCATTGATGAGTCTGAAGAAGGCCGATTGTTTCTGGCAACCAAAGTATTTAAAAATGGCATCATATCTTTTTCTTCAGCAAAAGCCTTGAAAGAACGCTACCCGGATTGTGGTATTGGCGATGAATTAATCATTACAGCGACTAATAAAATCACACATAAAACTCGCTATCTCCCCGAAAACCCCGAAATGGAAATCAGTGCAGCGGGCACGATGTCTGCGTGTTATCCTGTTCTTTTTAAACATTATATTTATGAGGGCGAGCCGCACAATGATGGAGGTCTGCTAAGTAATTTACCGGTGGAAGTATTTAAGGGCACGAGTTCCTTGCTTGAATCCATGTATGGCAATTGTGTAAACCTGATTGCCTGCCAATTTGATAATAATGGTTACGAGCGTGGTCTCCTGGATAAGTTTGTTGAGCATGTTCATCGTGAAAACCCTTTCCTTAATTGGTTTTATGGTTTTATTACCGGCGTTAAAGATCCGGTAAGCGGCTGGGAACGCGATAGGCTGAAGGTGCTTTTACACAGTCACCAGGTTTTGGTTTATCCAACTAATGATGTATCAGCCACTCAGTTTACGGTAGAGCAGGAAAAACAAAGCGAATTATTTCATAATGGCTACAAAGCGGCGATTGATTATTTAAAAGTCCGATATAAATTAAAAGATGGTGAGCCTGCTAAAAATAAAGAATATTTTCACACCATGTTTTCATGCCTTGAGGAGCTACTTTATTTTTGCTGTTACCGCGGTAACAAAGAGTGGTTTAATAAAATTGCTGAAGCTGCTGAGGCTCAGGGGATGGATGTTGAAAAGATACAACGCTTACGTCAGGAATATTTCCATGAGCCTGAAATAGCAGCGAATAACCCGCATTACGATACTTTTTTTAACGCACCGTTATCTGTACCAGTTGAACGGGAGGATTCAATTAACCGAATGCGGTTCTTTGAGGCCTTGTATCCGGTATTTGATAAATTTAGCAATAAAATGGTTGGATCTAAAGATCTTGAGTATTATAAAAAAGCAAGGCATGCCCGAGAGCTTGCTGATCCCTTGAAAAGCCTGACTCATTTAAAGAAGATAACAGGTGAAACCCATGTGCTGCTTTATATCCTGATTCAATTGCTGACAAATTTTCAAAATCGGCAGATTAATACAGATGAAATTTGTAAGCGGTTAAAATTGCTTGAAAAATTGTCTGAGCAGCAGATTTATTTTTCTGCTCCCCAGTTTTATGGTAAATGGCAACTGGATGCCTTGCAGACTAATCAAATTTATACCATGTTGGAGTGCGGTAAATGGACACAGGCGATGCGCTATTGTGAAAAAATAGCACGTCCTCCTAAAATGGCTGTAAAAGCTGATGTAATTAATCAACAAGGGATGAGTAATGACGACTTTGATAACGGGCGCCTCGAAAGGAATAGGCCAGGCATTAGCGCATGAATTTGCAGCGCATGGCCATGATGTAGTGTTGGCTTCCCGAGATGAGCATTCATTAAACCTGCTAGCGACCAATCTTCGGGTTAAATATGGGGTAAAGGCTGAAGTGATCACAGTAGATCTAAGCAGGCCAGGCGGGGCAATGAACCTGGTTGAGTCAATTGAAGAAAGGGGAATCACCATTGATTGTCTGGTTAATAATGCCGGAATTGGTTATTTGGGTGATTTTATTGGTATTTCGACTGAGCACTTGAATTCACTGCTGCAACTGAATGTTATTGCGCTGACCGAATTAACCCATCATTATGCCCAGGTTTTTAGTAGGGCGAAGAAGGGTAAAATATTACAGGTTGCATCCGTTGCTGCTTTTCAGCCCGGACCGAGAATGGCAACTTATTATGCTAGTAAAGCTTATGTAGTTTCGATGTCGCAGGCATTGGCTTATGAGCTTGAAGGCAGCGGGGTGGGCGTGTCGATTTTGTGTCCGGGACCGACAGACACCAATTTTTTTGCTGCAGCCAATATGTCCGCTACACGGTTGGCGAAGGGAAGAAACGGCATGATGAGTGCGGAACAGGTAGCAAAGATTGGTTATCGTGAGTTTGCAAAAAATAAGCTGTTTATTATTCCTGGTTTCAGGAATAAGTTGTTGGCATGGGGAACAAGCTTTGTTCCGGCTTCACTGTCAATGAAAATAGTTGCTTTTGTGCACCGAAAGCAATAGAGGTTAGGCAACGTCCTGAAATTTTTTTAAAAAAGATTTAATCTTGAATTGAGCATAATTTTTTCAATTTCACTTCGATCTGCCCCCTTTCCCGCGACAGGTGCCTTGCTAGTGTGAGGTTACCTTTCGCGGGAGAGGGTTGGGGACAATGCCATTAAGTAAAGGATACTGTCATTCCCGCGAAGGCGGGAATCCATTTCTCAAGTTGGCTCCTTACCTTGTTTGAGGGATGGATCCCCGCCTTCGCGGGGATGACAAATTTCTTAACTTAATGGCAATGAGGGTTGGGGAGAGGGAAAGGGACGAATCTATGCTAAGACAAAGCAGGGAATGACAAATAAAATGAATCTCCGATATAATAGGCGTTTCAACATGCGTTGTTATATCCATGTCCAATGAGTTAAAACGCTATTATTTACAGCAAATGGGGATTGAGGTCTGGCAACACCGGACATCAGCGCCTGTACCTGCATCAAGGCCAGAGCCTGTGTCTCCGGCTGGCTTTGCTGAATTGTCGGCCAGAGTTGCAGAATGCACACGCTGTCCCTTGCATAAAGGCCGGACTCAAACGGTATTTGCCCGCGGTAATGAGCAGGCAAAATTAATGATCATTGGCGAGGCGCCCGGTTTTTATGAGGATAAACAAGGATTGCCTTTCGTTGGCAAGGCTGGCGGTTTATTAAATCGGATGCTGCAGAGTATTGGATTAAGTGAAAATGATGTCTATATTGCCAATGTTTTAAAATGCCGGCCGCCGGATAACCGCGATCCTCGTCCTGAGGAAGTTATCCAGTGTACCGGTTATCTAAGCGAACAAATCAGACTGGTCAAGCCGACATTATTGCTTGCTCTTGGCCGTTTTGCCGGTCAATTTCTGTATAAAGAGGTTATGCCGCTAAATAAATTGCGCGCTCAGATGCACTCTTATGAAAATACCCCGTTTCTGGTTACTTATCATCCAGCCTATTTATTACGTAATCCCGCTGACAAAAAGAAAGCTTATGTTGATTTGCAACAGGTAAAAAAAATTTTATGTTCATAACATGAGTAGGTATAAAGCATTTACCCTGATTGAGTTACTTGTAACTGTAGTTGTTGTTTCCTTACTGACAGGTATTCTCATACCCTCAATAAGTAGTTTCTACCGTAAAAATCAGTTGGACGTTGTTGAACGTGAATTAGCGGCAGCAATTCAATTTGCGCGCGACACGGCCTTAAAAAAGAATTATCCACTGGTGTTGATGCCCATTAACAAAAATAATTGGGCAGAGGGGATGATTTTATTTCAGGATAATCGCCAACATCGCTATACAGGAAAAGAACAGGTATTTTTCCAGTGGCAGTGGCCATATGCCGGCTTGAAGATAAGCTGGCATGGCTTCCAGTCCGATGATTTTTTGCTTTTTGCAAATAATCTCTATAATTCAGCAATTAATGGCCAGTTTTCACTGACTCAGAATAACCTGCCAGCCAAAAAAGTGGTTATTAATCGAATTGGTCGTTTAAAAATCAATTAGCCTGTGTACAAATATATCCTATACTGTGTATAATGCAGTCACTTAATGGGCTTTTGCTGTGAGCAAACACCGAGGGTTTACTTTAGCAGAGTTTATGATAACGCTGGCTATAGCTGCAATTTTTATTGCCTTGGCAATTCCAGGTTACTACTCGCTTATCCAAAATAATAAAGCCGTATCGGCTGTAAACAAATTATCCGCCAGTTTGAATTATGCGCGTATGGAAGCAATCAAACGGGGCGTTCGTATATCGGTCTGTGCCGCTGCAAATAGTTCGTTGACTAGCTGTGGTAATGCCAATCAATGGTCACAAGGCTGGATTGTATTTATTGATACAGATAACGATAACGTAGTAGACGGTAATTCGGATTTGGTAAAAGTAAATGAGGCACTGCCAACAGGCGCAACAATTACTACAGCAGCCGGTATCGTAAGTTACGATAGCTCGGGTTTTGTCAGTAGCGGTGCAACTACAATGACAGTCAGGGCGGCTGGTTGTACGGGTAATAATGCCCGGCAATTGGCTATTGCTGCCAGCGGGCGAGTCAGTATTAGCAATGTTGCATGTAATTAGGAGCGTAAGAGGGTGAATCATGCCTGTTTATAACAATACAACAGTTGTTTATAACAACAGAACACTAACGCAAACAGGCGGAAAGCAAGGCGGTAAAAATAAAAATAACTCCTGTAATGGATATTATATCGAGAATGATAGTGAAAATCCGAAAAAATATTTCATTAAAAAACCGACTGATAAACTTGAGTTGTACACCGAACTGTTTGCCGCATTCGTTTTGGATGAACTGATAAAAGCAGGTTATGTGGACTCTGCCTATATTAACTCCCTGATCTATGCAGATTTGATTACATTTGAAGATGGCAGTAAGGGATTAATCCAGCCTAGTATCGAATTTGAGCCATTATTTAAATTAGCCGGTACAGGTAATTACAATAATACCGATCGCTCTCCGCTAAAAGAAATGTGGAGTGGGCAAAGGGCTTTTCCTGCAGCAATTAATAAGCTTGACAATCATGTTGGCTTGTCATCCTCTCTTTTTCATTCCTTGTTGCTCGGAGATTACAGCACCCACGGTTCGAATGTGGTATTAAGAGAGGGTGGACAATTTGCCCGCATCGATTGGGGCGCAGCTTTTCGCAATTATTGTTACAAACAGAACAATGTAGACATTTTGCATCCTTATGAGTATCAAGGAGCATTTAACTTAAAAAAGCAAACTAAAGGTTACATCTTAAATTTTAAAGGTATTGATGGACTCTATGAAAGAATAGGTGAGCATGCCCAGAATTTGCTTGAAAAGCTTGATCAGAAAACATTGCATTCTTTAATTCAAAAAGCTTATCAACGAATTCCTGCTGACTTATTAACACCGGAAGAATATAACAGACTGGCAAAATATATAGGAGTTAAATCAGTTACATCGCCTGTTTTTGTGGATGAGATCACAAGCACAATGTATCTAAGACTGAATAATATTGCCAAGCTGAATAACACGAATACAGCTCAAAAACGATCCAACCCCTATCGAAGTGGTGTATTTGGCCCCGTACCAGGAGCAACAACGCTCACCAATGATCGCAATAATTCTTTTCAGCAGGTAATTTTTGAATGGTCTTTGGTTATGAGAATTGATGGAAACTGCTCATTGAATAAAGTTGATACTGAATTATTGGTTACGCAATATAATCAGTATGTTCAGTTTATGGAATCACTTCTGGATAGTTTTCCTCAGAAAACCGGCAGATTGTTGGCGCAGGCCTTTTTGCTGAATCCGTCTGTTAATTCCAGGGCATCTGAGCTTAATTTAAATGCTTTCGATCCTGTTACTGTATCTGCTGCCCATCTTTTGAAAACAGGCAAGGAAATTATTGAATTAATTCAAAAAATTAAACGCGAACAAAGTCAGGAATTGTTTGAGGAATTTAAAAAGAAAGTCAATGAATTTAACAATGAAAGTGATACCATGCTGGAAAAAATCAGCGCCAGTGAAGTTCCGGATAATGAAGAAAGTCCCGATCTTTCTTTAATCAGGGACGAGTCGCTAAAGAGGGCCAGTGCAAAGGAATTGGCAAATATGTGCCTGAAAGAATGGCATGCTGCCGGAGAAGCATCGCCATTGCTTGCCCGCATTGTTGTCAATGATGAATATTGGGATAAACTGGTGCAAGGTTTTAAACAAATTAAAGACGGCTTAAAAATTACAGGCAGCCTGTTCCAGTTAAGAGACCGGCTTTTGCAAAACCAGCTTCAGCACGAGTTTTATGCGCAGTTGGATAATTTTAATAACCTCGATGACAGTGATGCAGCGGAGGCCTTTAAAGCGCTTGATGAAATTTATGGCCGCATCTCGCCCCGTTCTTCTCAGTTAAATGCGCGTTGGACTGAAGCAAAGGATAGAGTTGACGAGATAAATCGGCTAAAAAATATTGCCGCTGAAAAGAATCATAAAACCAATAGATACAGTACTGGCGATGAAAAACGGGCTGCCGTTGAAAAGTTATTTGAAAACCTGGAGCAGGCTAAAACAATACATGAATACTGTGAAAATTACAGAGAGTTGAGCGTTAAAAACATACCTGAATTCCAGCAACGGCTGACAGGTTTTTGTGATATTACCACATTGATTTTACGTGGAATTATAGAAGATACGGAAGCATTAGACAAAGTTCAAAAAACGTGGAGTCTGGTTACTCCGTTTCCTGAATTGAAAAAAGTGATTACAGGTGACAAGTTTTTATGGCAAACAATATCTGCCTGCCATAAAACAAGCTTATCACAGATGGTTGTTAATGATTTGTTGGTTATTAAAAACTTTCATGATTCCAAAATCGAATTTGCCCGTACATATAATCGGGAGGCCGAATACACCAATGCAGTTCATGAATTTTATCGTGAAGCTCTGGCAATACGTTTATCACAAGAGACACCGGTCAGGCAAATTGAATTATTTCGCGAAAAGGCAAAAAGTACTATGCCGCACCGCGATTTCAAAGCCCGGTTGTTTGCAGATTTGTTAAATATTTTCTTGGCAATACCGGGTTTAGTCCGTGCCGCGATTTTGAAAAAAACATTCTTTGCCCTTAGTTCCCCAACTAAGCGTGATAAAGAATTCAGTAATCTATTGGGCACGGAAGTAAATGAACAGGACAATGATAGTGTCTCGCTATTTAAACCGCCGACATAGGCAAGTGAATTGAACAATGATATTATGTAGATTGTTTATTAATCCAAGCCTGATATGCACGCTGTTAACTCCCTTGAGCCGTGGTTACAATGCCAGTCATCGTTAACCACTAAATTAAAGCAACATGCAAATAATGTAAGCCTTACTGTATTAAATCAGGGCTGGGAATTGGCTGATTATTGGGATAAGTATAAGCTGCAGCTTGATTCCGGGTTGTTATTCAAACGCGAAATATTAATTGCGGCTGGTTCTGAATACTGCTGGTATGGCAGAACGGTGATCCCGCAGCTTGTTTATGAACAAAATCTCGATTTGTTTTCAAGATTGGCCACCGAGTCCCTGGGGGATATTATTTTTACAGAGCCCCGGATAAAACGGCTTTCTCTAACCAGCTACTGCATTGATCGTGATAGCATTGAGTATCAATGGCTGCAATCTTCATGGCATCAAAATTCTCATGTTTTATCAGTCAGGTTTGCCAATTTCCTGATTGATCAACATTATCCTTTTTTTCTGGTCGAGATTTTACTGCCGGCCTTATTAAGAGTTGTGCGATGAAATTATCTGTATGCCTCAGGCTAATGCGACTTGATAAGCCAATTGGAATTTTTTTGCTCTGGTTACCGACGGCCTGGGCGTTGTGGCTGGCAAACAAAGGCGCGCCGCCGCTAAGACTTTCTGTGCTTTTTTTCCTTGGTACCGTACTTATGCGCTCGGCTGGATGTGTAGTGAATGATATCGCTGATCGCCAGATAGATTTACACGTTAAACGTACACGGGAAAGACCGCTGACCTCGGGCCAGATTAGCCTGCAGGCCGCGATAGGTTTATTGGCCGGGCTTTTATTAATGGCGTTACTGGTACTTATCCAACTACCTGCAGTGTGTTTTTATTATGCGCTTGGCGCACTGCTGGTTACTGTTATTTACCCCTTTTGCAAGCGTTATATTCAAGGGCCGCAGCTTGTGCTGGGATTGGCATTTTGTATGGGCATTCCCATGGCTTATGCAGCATCAGGCGTTGCTATTGATTTTGGCGCAATTTGTTTGCTCCTTATTAATTTTTGCTGGATAGTTGCCTATGATACTGAATACGCAATGGTTGATAAGGCCGATGATTTAAAAATAGGGGTTAAGTCAACAGCCATCTGGTTTGCAGATTATGATCGGATAATTATTGCTTTCCTGCATGCAGTTTGCCATGGGTTGTGGCTAATTATTGCTATCAGGGCTGATTTTTATACCTTATTTTACGGTTTCTGGTTCATTGCAGGTACAAATTTGATTTATCAGCACTGGTTGCTAAGCAGCAACAATGAGTCGTATTACTTTCGCGCATTTTTAACTAACAGCTGGTATGGCCTTTGGATGTGGCTGGCAATAGCATTAACCTTTAATTAAACGTTGGATTGTAAAGCCCCTGGCCGTCAGGTAAGCAATTAAACTTCCGCATTTCACTGCATCGTTCGGGCTGAGGAAGCGCTTTAGCGCTGTCTCGAAGCCTGTAGTACAGTGCCAAGCCTTCGAGACAAATGCTCCGCATTTTCCTCAGGCCGAACGAATATGGGCTGCATCAATGCGACTGATCTCCTTGCCTTTCCACCTGCTATCTGTCATGGTTTATGATTGGCAGAAGCAGGATATCAATGGAGGATAGTTATGAAAACACAAGTCGACGCTAATAAATCATTTAGTATAACTCATTGGATGATAATCAGCGTCTATTTACTGGTAACGATTTTAGCCGCTTTTTGGACTACACCCACCGCAACGCGAATTATTCCAATCCTGTGTATATTAAGCATTTTTATAATTGTCTGGCTCCATGGTTTAATACGCTTTGGGATGCGAAACATGCTGTTTTTTTTCCTGATAACCTGGGCCATCAGCCATTTTTTTGAGGCTCTTAGTATCCAGACTGGTTATCCATTTGGAAATTATTTTTATGATGTCCTTACTGGGCCTCGTCTTTTTCAGGTTCCACTCATTATCATGCTGGCATATTTTGGAATGGGCTACGCCTCGTGGATGTTAGCTACAATTTTATTACGGCAATTTAACCAACCCTTAAAAGGATGCTCGATTTTTACCGTTCCGTTTATCGCTGCTTTTATAATGACAATGTGGGATCTATGTATGGATCCGATTGCTTCAACAGTTGCATCGCTTTGGGTTTGGAAAGATGGCGGCGCTTATTTTGGAGTTCCATTGCAAAATTATTTTGGCTGGTTTTTTGTAGTGTATTTAATTTATCAAATATACGCTCTTTATATCGCGCGTTTTGATCGTACAGTACCTGCGAAGCAGCAGGTTATGGCTACATCCTGTTATTGGTATGAAATTGTTGCTGTTTATAGTATCCAGGCACTTACCCAGCTTTTACAACCTTTTGGTAATAGCGTGCAACCGAATATTTTTGCTTCAATGGCATTGGTTTGTATTTTTACTATGATTTTTGTGAGTATTTTAGCATTGTTTACCATTAAGAATGTCTGGCAGAAATGATATCGTAGTTCTAAAATAGAAGAGGAGAGAAAGGGTTCATTAGATTAGAACCCTTTTCCATCGCTTCAGAGGGTTAATTCTGTAAGAGACATCGCAAAATATCCAACACGTACAGCATCGATAATGCTAAAATTTCCCCCAAGATACACCGCATAGCTGCTGGCAGTTATGGTCAATACTGCCTGGATGGGAGCAGGGTTCCAGGCTGTCGGGACACCTGTGTCCGGGTTCAACGCGGCAAGACGAGTGCGAGCTTGTCCGCCAATTAGGGTATAGTTTCCACCGACATACACGGTGCCATCGACACCAACAGCCAGGGAGTTTATGGGACCGTTGGCACCAGGGGCCCAGCCTGTCGGCGCGCCCGGTACTGCAATATCCAAAGCCGCAATCCGGCTGCGCGGCTGTCCGCCAATTGTGGTAAAGACTCCCCCGGCATAGACCGTACTATTGTTGCCGATAGCCAGAGCGTTTACGGTACTGTCGGCGTCCGGGTTCCAGGCAGTTAAATTACCGGGTGCAGCGGCAGCGATAGCGGCAAGGCGGTTACGCGGTTGTCCACCAACGTTAGTAAAGTCTCCTCCGGCATACACAATGTTGCTGTGGATGGCTAGT
>NZ_JBHSAB010000027.1:14832-20583 GCF_042649825.1 Legionella dresdenensis
GCCGTTGATGGCCAGGGCTCGTACAGGAGCGTTAACATTAGGTGTCCAGGCTGTCGGCGCGGCCGTGTTTACGTTCAATGCAGCAAGACGATTACGTGTAAGTCCGCCCATTGTGGTAAAATCCCCGCCGGCATATACGGTGCCGTCGGCTGCCACCGCCAGAGCATATATATAACCATTGGCATTCGGGTTCCAGGGTAATAGCTGCCCGGAGCTTGCATCCAAAGCCGCAAGACAGTTGCGCCTAGACCAACCAATTGAGTAAAAGCCGCCCCCTGCATATACAGTGCTGCCGCTGACGGCCATGGCATATACGTTACCGTTGGAACTAGGGTTCCAGGCACGTAATCCCCCTCCGGGCAAATTCCAGGAGGCAAGAGAATTACGCGTCTGTCCGTTAACTGTGCTAAAAATTCCTCCGGCATACAGAATATTGCCGCTGATAGTCAGGCTTTGTACAATGCTGCTCGCATTTGGGTTCCAGGCTGTCGCCAGACCCGTGGCAGGATCCAAAGCGGCAAGACGATTGCGCGTTTGTCCGCCAATGGTGGCAAACCACCCCCCGGCATAGACAGTGCCGGCAGAGCTGATTGCCAGAGCATTTACGGTAGAGTTGGCGGTAGGGTTCCAGCTTGTTGCCGTCCCCGTGACTGGATCTAAAGCGGCAATACGGCTGCGCGGTTGTCCGCCAATTGTAGTAAAGCCCCCCCCAGCATACACGGTGCCGTCGCTACCGATTGCCAGAGCATTTACGGTACTGCTGGCAGCAGGGTTCCAGCCTGTCGCCGCCCCCGTAACTGGATCTAAAGCGGCAATACGGCTGCGCGGCTGACCGCCGATTATGTTAAAAACTCCCCCCGCATACACGGTGCCGTCGGCACCGAAGACCAGGGCGTTTACGACACCGTTAGCGCCCGGATCCCAGGCTGTTAAGGAGCCGGTGGCTGTGTCGAAAGCGGCAAGACGGGTGCGCGGCTGTCCGCTAATGGTGGTAAAGGTTCCACCTACATATAAGATTCCGTTGGCATCAAGAGCCAGCGAGTATACAGCATTGTTAGCATCAGGGTTCCAGCTTAAGTCTAGCGAACCATCAGCCAAAATATGGGCAATACGGTTTCGGGTTACGCTATCAATAAGGGTAAAATCACCGCCGATATACCACCCGCCGCTGCCATCAGCAACAACCGCGCGTACTGCCCCATCACTAACCCGAGGAAAAGGATTTTTCACCAACCCCGTGCCAGTAGCAATAGGAACTCCAGAGCCGGTATTAGGCCCCAACTCGGTAAAAGCACCGCCTATATAGATACGGTTGTTGGTTGAATCCAGGGCTGAAGCCCAGACAACCCCATTCCCGGCGACAGCTGTGCCGGCCTTAAAAATCACAGAACAGTCACTGGCAATAACTCCGGTGGTGTAGGTCAACCCTGCCCAGGAACCTGCCGGACAGGTTCCTCCTACCGATGGATTGATTATATAACCTGGGAGCGGGGTTACAGTAAATTGTTGTGTTGCGCCTGTGTTAACTGTTTGCGGCGTGTCCGGGTTAATGGTCAGATTGGAATCGCCGCTTGGGGTAACCGTATAGCTGGTCGCGGCACTGTTGGCCACCTTTTCCGGATAGCCTGTTTGTGCAATACCCATAGCAAGTAATGTAAATAGGCCAACCAGCAGCCGAGCAATTTTGTTTCTCTGCATTATTTTATATCCTTATCCTACTCGAATAAGATTAACAAAGTTAACCTTACAATAAAAAACAGGGCTTTAGCAACTTTCCTTTTCAGAGGGTTAATTCTGTAAGATACATTGCAAAATATCCAACACGTACAGCATCGATAATGCTAAAATTTCCCCCAAGATACACAGCATAGCTGCTGGCAGTTATGGTCAATACTGCCTGGATGGGAGCAGGGTTCCAGGCTGTCGGGACACCTGTGTCCGGGTTCAACGCGGCAAGACGAGTGCGAGCTTGTCCGCCAATTAGGGTATAGTTTCCACCGACATACACGGTGCCATCGACACCAACAGCCAGCGAGTTTATGGGACCGTTGGCATCAGGGGCCCAGCCTGTCGGCGCGCCCGGTACTGCAATATCCAAAGCCGCAATCCGGCTGCGCGGCTGTCCGCCAATTGTGGTAAAGGCTCCCCCGGCATAGACCGTACTATTGTTGCCGATAGCCAGGGCGTTTACGGTACTGTCGGCATCCGGGTTCCAGGCAGTTAAATTACCGGGTGCAGCGGCAGCGATAGCGGCAAGGCGGTTACGCGGTTGTCCACCAACGTTAGTAAAGTCTCCTCCGGCATACACAATGTTGCTGTGGATGGCTAGTGCGTATACATTACCATCGGCATTCGGGTTCCAGGTGTTTACAGACCCCCCAAAAGCCCAGGCGGCTAGATGATTGCGCGTTTGCGGGCCAACAGTGGTAAAATCGCCGCCGGCATAGACGGTACTGCCGTTGATGGCCAGGGCTCGTACAGGAGCGTTAACATTAGGTGTCCAGGCTGTCGGCGCGGCCGTGTTTACGTTCAATGCAGCAAGACGATTACGTGTAAGTCCGCCCATTGTGGTAAAATCCCCTCCGGCATATACGGTGCCGTCGGCTGCGATCGCCAGAGCGTATATATAACCATTGGGATTCGGGTTCCAGGGTAATAGCTGCCCGGAGCCTGCATCCAAAGCCGCAAGACAGTTGCGCGTAGAATAACCAATTGAGTAAAAGCCGCCCCCTGCATATACAGTGCTGCCGCTGACGGCCATGGCATATACGTTACCGTTGGAACTAGGGTTCCAGGCACGTAATCCCCCTCCGGGCAAATTCCAGGAGGCAAGAGAATTACGCGTCTGTCCGTTAACTGTGCTAAAAATTCCTCCGGCATACAGGATATTGCCGCTGATAGTCAGGCTTTGTACAACGCTGCTCGCATTAGGGTTCCAGGCTGTCGCAAGCCCCGTGGCAGGATCCAAAGCGGCAAGACGATTCCGCGTCTGTCCGCCAATTGTGGCAAAGAAGCCTCCAGCATAGATGGTGCCGTTGGCGCTGATCGCCAGAGCATTTACGGTAGAGTTGGCAGTAGGGTTCCAGCTTGTTGCCGTTCCCGTGACTGGGTCTAAAGCGGCAATCCGGCTGCGCGATTGTCCGCCGCTTGTGGTAAAGGCTCCCCCAACATACACGGTGCCATCACTACCGATGACCAAGGCATTTACGGTATTGTTGGCACCAGGGTTCCAGCTTGTTGCGGTCCCCGTGACTGGATCCAAAGCGGCAATACGACTGCGCGATTGTCCGCCGCTTGTGGTAAAGTTTCCGCCGGCATACACGGTGCCGTCGGCACCGAAGTCCAGGGCGTTTACGACACCGTTAGCGCCAGGATCCCAAGCTGTTAAAGCGCCGGTGGCTGTGTCGAAAGCGGCAAGACGGGCGCGCGGCTGTCCGGCAATGGTGGTAAAGGTTCCACCTACATATAAAACTCCGTTGGCATCAAGAGCCAGCGAGAATACAGCATTGTTAGCATCAGGGTTCCAGCTTAAGTCCAGCAAACCACTAGCCAGAATATGGGCAATACGGTTTCGGGTTACGCCATCAATAATGGTAAATTCACCGCCAATATACCACCCGCCGTTGCCATCAGCAACGACCGCGCGTACAGCCGCATCACTAACCCGAGGAAAAGGATTTTTCACCAATCCCGTGCCAGTATCAATAGGAACTCCAGAGCCGGTATTAGGCCCCAACTCGGTAAAAGCACCGCCTATATAGATACGGTTATTGGTTGAATCCAGGGCTGAAGCCCAGACAACCCCATTCCCCGCAACAGCTGTGCCGGCCGAAAAAGTTACGGAGCAGTCACTGGTAATCGCGCCGGTGGTGTAAACCACGCCTGCCCAGGAACCGGCAGGGCACGTACCGCCTACGGTAGCATTGACCATATAACCTAGAAGCGGGGTTACGGTAAATTGTTGGGTTGCGCCATAATTAATCATCTGTGGCGTATCTGGGGTAATGGTTTCATGGCCATCTCCGCCAGGCGTGACTGTAGGCATCTTTAGAGAGCTAAATGTTACTGAACAGTCACTGGTAATTGCGCCAGTGGTATAAACTGATCCTGCCCATGATCCCGCTGGGCAAGTTCCCCCGACGGCGGGATTAAGGTTATAACCTGGGTTCGGGGTTACGGTAAATTGTTGCGTTGCGCCCGGAGTCACCGATTGCGGTGTGTTCGGGTTAATGCTTAGATTGGCATCCCCGCTAGGCGTAACTATAGGAAACGGTACCGAACTGAATATGACTGTACAATCAGTGGTAATTGCGCCGGTGGTGTAAATCGAGCCTGCCCATGAGCCCGCTGGGCAAGTTCCTCCTACAGTGGGGCTGACCGTATAACTGGGGTTCGGGGTTACGGTAAATTGCTGAGTTGCGCCTGGAGTAACCGTTTGCGGCGTGTTTGGGTTAATGGTGAGATTGACATCCCCGCTGGGCGTAACCGTAGGATATGGTACGGAACTAAATGTTACCGAACAATTACTGGTAATTGCGCCGGTAGTGTAAACCGCGCCTGCCCATGAACCTGCCGGGCACGTTCCTCCGACTGTGGGACTGACTGTATAACCAGAGTTCGGAGTTACGGTAAATTGTTGGGTTGCGCCATAATTAATCGTCTGCGGCGTGTTCGGGTTAATGGTGAGATTGGCATCCCCGCTTGGTGTGACTGTAGGCATCAATACAGAACTGAATGTTACCGAACAATCAGCAGTAATCGCACCGGTGGTGTAAACCGCGCCTGCCCAGGAACCTGTCGGGCACGTTCCGCCTACGGTGGGATTGATGTTATAACCGGGGTTCGGGGTCACGGTAAATTGTTGCGTTGCGCCCGGCGTTACTGATTGCGGCGTGTTCGGGTTAATGCTTAGATTGGCATCCCCGCTGGGTGTTACTATAGGAAACGGTACCGAACTGAATATGACTGTACAATCACTGGTAATTGTGCCGGTGGTGTAAACCGAGCCAGCCCAGGAACCTGCAGGGCAAGTACCGCCGACCGTGGGATTGACCGTATAACCTGCGTTTGGCGTTACGGTAAATTGTTGGGTTGCGCCATAATTAATCGTTTGCGGCGTATTCGGGTTAATCGTCAGATTGGCATCGCCGCTTGGCGTGACTGTTGGCATCTGAAGCGAGCTAAAGACGACGGTACAATCCCCGGTAATCGCACCGGTGGTGTACACCGAGCCAGCCCAGGAACCGGCAGGACACGTTCCTCCGACCGTGGTATTGACGGTATAACCAGGGTTCGGGGTGACAGTAAATTGCTGAGTAGCCCCATAATTAATCGTTTGCGGCGTATTGGGGTTAATGGTCAGGTTGGCATCGCCGCTTGGCGTGACCGTCGGCATCTGAAGCGAACTAAAGATTACAGTACAATCTCCGGTAATGGCGCCGGTAGTGTACACTGAGCCTGCCCAGGAACCGGCTGGACACGTTCCCCCGACGGTGGAATTGACGTTATAACCGGCGTTCGGAGTTACGGTAAATTGCTGGGTTGCGCCCGGTGTCACTGATTGCGGCGTGTTGGGGTTAATGGTCAGGTTGGCATCCCCGCTCGGCGTAACGACAGGTTCCACAGAGCTAAAGGTTACCGAGCAATTGCTGGTCACTGCACCGGTGGTATAAACCGCGCCAGCCCAGGAACCGGCAGGGCATGTTCCGCCGACCGTGGGATTGACGGTATAACCAGGGTTTGGCGTTACGG
>NZ_JBHSAB010000028.1:0-73578 GCF_042649825.1 Legionella dresdenensis
GATGCCAGGCAAAAATTTGATAAGGCTTATGCTAGCCTCACATGTCAAAATTAAATGGAAATAGTACTAGTGTGAGCATCTGATAGATGTGCGTAACGCTTTACCATTTGTAAAGTTTTATGCCCAAGGATTTCTGCGATTTCGGCAAGACTGGCGCCATTCATAGCTAAATAAGAGGCGCAACTATGTCTTAAGTCGTGCCAACGAAAATCAGAAATTCCTGCTCTTTTTAAAGCATTTTCAAAAGGTGTTCGGAGATCAATGGGATTTTTTAAGTTATTACTCGGGAAAACAAATTCACTGTTTACATGACGAATTTTTGCGTGCTGTTTCATTAGCTCTAGTGCGTGTCCAGCTAATGGTAAAATTCTGCGTTCACCATTCTTTGTTTCATGTAAGGTTATAATGCCTCTGTTTAAATCAACATCTTTCCAACATAGACCCAATATTTCCATTCTTCTTCCACCAGTTGATAGGGCAAGAACTACTGCAATATAGAGATATTTGCTTTCGCTACTCCTACATTCATGTAGTAAATGGCTGCGTTCTTCATCTGATAGAAAACGTACTCGGCCTCGTGGTTCCTTCGGTTTTGTTACTCTTCGCATAGGGGAGTCTTCTAACCAACCCCATTCTTTAACAGCAATTGTAAAAGCATGTGACAGAGCCGCCATATAACGTACTACTGTAGAAGGGGAGCGGAGGGTTTTTCGGCTAGTCATTTCAGAGGCCAAGAGATCTCTTTTTTCTGCAATAAGGGCAGGAGATATTTCAGCCAGGCTATATTGCCCTAAAGCATCTTTCCACCATGTCAGATGTAGTAAAGTATTTTTGCTATTTTTAGGTTTTGTAGGAAGAATATCTTTAATATAGCGATCGATCATTTCACATAGAGTTCTACGTTTTGCTTCGGTAGTTTTGAAATGACGGCCTTCTCTTATCGCTGCCTCGGTCTGTTGTGCCCATTTACGAGCATCAGTTAGGCGATCAAAGGTTGCCTGCTGTGTTGGGAATCCTTTTAATCGTACCTTTACTCGATAACTAGTTTTTCCTTCTTTGCTAGTTCGTTTCTCTATATTTGCCATAATATTTACAACTTTATTATAAAGGGCAAAAGATTACGATAAATCAAAATAAATAACAACAAGTGATGATTAATCCTATGATCTTATAATTTAACCTACTGAAAAATAATAAAAAATATATTTTATTTTTCGTATTGGGGCACTTAAGGGGCAGCTAGTGTGAAATATGTCGAGTTATTAACATTAATTGTTCTATTTATAGTCATCTTGTTGGCTTGGAATGTGTTGAAATCCAACATTAATAAGTAATTGTTGATATTTGATAAACGCCTTAGCAGGTATTGCTAACCAGAGTAGGTGACGAGGACGTGTCATAGCGACATATCCAATTTTTAAAAGTTCGCTATTGAAATTTTCTCCTTTAAGTTTGTTCACAAGAGGTTTTAAATGTTCTTCTGTCATTATGTAGAGAACTGCGTCAAAGGTATCACCTTTTACTCCATGGACTGTGTTTATATGTATTCCATTTTCTTTATTCGGAATTACGTTACTTGAAATAGGCTCATCACTAAGATCTGTATTTTTTATGGTAACTCCCAGTTTTTGAGGACAAATGAATCCTTCCAGAGAGGATAGTTCTTCGCATAAAGCTTGAAGTGCTTTTTTTAATTGGGGGTGCCATTCACTTTTGGCTTTTAGACTTGCACAAGGAAGCCCATTTTCTACATCGCTTACAAAACTCCATAGTTTCTTTATAAACTCTTTACGAATTTCATTGCGAGTATTATCCCTCTCCAACGCTTTCCATTTTTGAGTAGCTTCACACAAATTTAAAACAAGCTCTTTACATTGATCAAAGGCGTTGAGTAGATTTTTATGGCAATCTCGTTCTAAGCTTGCTTTAGCGAATCGGTGAGTTACAGTACTTTTATAGGTACTCTTATCACCTGTCAATTTTTTTACCATATCTCTGGAGCGGGCGATAACTGCGCAATGTTTTTCATCTAATTTATTACACCTTATGTATTGGCTGAATTTCTCCAAAGCCGAATTTTCTTCATTAGTATTATACTTAATAAAAAAAGCTCCTTGCCATTGCTCAGAACATATATTATTTGAAAACATATCAGTTGCTTCGCCAAAGGGTTTTATCGCTGTAACAATGGTTTGATTGGAGCGAATATTTTTAGAAATTTTCTTGTTATCTACATTCTTTTTCTGGGCATGATGATTCAGATGATCGGCATTACCCATACCAAATTCAAATATAGCTTGGTCTGGATCACCTACCAACATTAGCTGGGTTCCTGCTTGTTCCAAATTACATAAAATTCGTTGTTGCCATATATTCGTATCTTGTGCTTCATCAACAATAATTTCAGGAAAGCGTCTAGCTAAAATCTCACGCAACCTTGGAATTTCATCTAAAATTTTGCTCCCCCAGTATCTTGCGTGATCATGTGTATAAAAACCTTGCTTGCCTAAAATGGTTAAGGCTTGAAGTGCTTGAGATTGTTTTATTGGGTAGGATATGCCTTTTTCTTGGGAATAAAATAAAGGTGTGCCATCTGTATCTATTCCTATTTTTAATTTGACTACATTAATAGGAAATTTTGAGAAAAATACATTTAATTGAGTCTGATTATTAAAGATTTTCTCATTTCCTCTAACTAAAGTTGGCGAGCCTTCACATCCCATCACAATGTGGCCAAAATTTAAAAGTAAAAATCTTGTTATGAATCCATCTAATGTACCCACAAAATGCGGAGATATTGGTAAGGCAGAATATCCTAATTCTTTGAACTGTTTTTCAAAGCTTGTAATGGCTATGTTTGTATGTGATAGGAGTGCAATACCTGAATGTGTAGATTCCCAATTAGCAAGACGATAAATCATTCGAAGTGCTACAGTGAATGTTTTTCCGCTGCCGGGGCAAGATATAATTGCTGATGATGTTGATGCATTTTTAATAATATCTTGTTGTTCGGGCGTTGCTTTTGAAAATGCATCATTAAAATCTAACATTCTTTATCGCCCATGAAAGATTTAATGTGTTCATCTGTAATGTATTTGATTGCATTAATAATGTAGTTAGGGACGGTAAAGTTTATATTTTCTTCCAGTAAATTAGCTAGCTCTTGTGCAAACTCCCCTTTGGATCTACAGGAATTATTAAAATAGGAAAAAAACATTTTGGTCTTTTCAAAACTATCTTCAATTGTGTCTAATTCTGCCTCAAGTTTATGTCCGACCTGACAATGACAAGCCTTAAATGCTTTGGTAAGTGTTGGCAAATTATCAGGATATAGTGCAAGGTCATATTCAAATGTCTTCTGAGACAAAAAAACTTTTATTAAATTTGTCTCTTTATCTTTCAATGCAGATGCTGTAGGTGAAGATGTAACTATCTCTGTAGCGGTAGGATAGAAATCTTTTTGTGGATCTGAATCTGTAATTACAGCGCATGGGATTTCAATTCCCTCCGAGAGGATAGAAAGAAATGCATCAAAATTTAGACCTTGTACATTTACTATTGAAACCGATTTTTCCTTGAGATTAATGCCAATTCTTTTTGCAAAAAGTGATATAAGTAAAGCCTCAGCAATTCCCTCAACCATTATTATTTTTTTTGCAAAAAATAATTCAGCTCGAGTCGAGTCCAAATAGCGTTCTAATTTTTTCTTATGCGGATTATTTTTTAGTGAGGCGATACTAAAAGATTTTCCTTTCCCGCAAAGACTCACAATACTATCCAAAGGAGCTTGACTTGCAAATATTGGCGAATGGGATGTAACAATTACTTGTACAGGCAAAGGTTCTGATTGTTGTTCATTGAATCTTCCATTTTCATAGCTCTGAGTATTTGTTGCTTGTTTTTTTAAATGCTGTAACAAAAGAACCTGTAATTGTGGGTGGAGATGAGCTTCTGGTTCCTCAATGAGAAGGGCTCGATACGTTGCCTTATGTTCGTGGGTTAGTTGGCCTAGTACTGCAGCTGTGAAAATAACATTATTATATCCCAACCCATTTTGTTCGACATCCATACCTTCAATGAAAAGAGCCAGTCGTCCAAGGATTTTATTGAATTCTGTCCCAGAAAATGAGAGTTCAATTTGGCGATATAACTCCTTCCCAGTAATATCTTTTATTTTTTGGTTAATTGCTTCGGAGGCTTTGGAAACGGGGGGTTGTGTCTTTAATTCTTCATCTACATTTTTAACGAGATTGATTAAATTTTCTTCATCATTTTTTGAAGAGAAACATTTCACAAGTCTAGCTATCTGGCTAATATAACCAGGTTTTAGTCCATCTGTTGGGTTTCTAAGAGGAGGGAGATACACGCTCACCAGTTCTTCGAGAGTTTCGGAAGGGAGACTTTGATTTTCATGTGCTCCGCACCATCTTTTTGTTAATAGCTTTCTCCCATATTTACCAGGAGAAAGTCGCACAAAAAAATGTGCTTGGAATCTTTGTTCATAAGGAACTAACGCTTCAATGAAAATCGCTTCTTCATTTTTAGTTAATCCATCAAATATATATGCAAACTCAATAGGGCTTTCTGGATTTTCTGAGCAGATATCTAAATCAGTGAGACTAGGATTTTGTTGATCAATACTGGGTAATAGGGCTCTTAATGCATCTATGACTGTACTTTTACCAATATTATTTTCACCAACAATGATATTTAGTCCTATTTGAAAATTTATTTCACAAGAGGACATAGAACGAAAGTTTTTAATTGCAAGCTTTGCAAGATACATTCCAATATCCGTCCTTATGATTTATTGAAGTGCTTGAAGGAATATCCTTAATTAAATTTATCGGACAATGGGGAGAATTCTTTAATGAGGAAAGAACGAACTGGTAAATGCATCAAATTAAACTTTAGAAATTTGATGAAATCACTGTTTATTATCGTTATGTGTTGGTATTTATTATTTCTGAGTGCCCCATCAGTGCCCCTCAGAGGTCTTCAATTTTTTGGAACTGCTCGTAACTACTTGATTTTATTGGTGGGCCCACTAGGACTTGAACCTAGGACCAACGGATTATGAGCCCGTCAATGCCAAAATAAGTAATTGATTTTATTATAATTTTAATCGCAGGAAACCACTACAATTGTCGTACGAAGTATAACAGAGTCGTACTCAAATACGCAAATTCCCCACAATGGGTTTTTACGGAGTTATTTTAATATTGAAACCCATTTGACGTTATTGGGTTTTAATATTAAAATTATAGGTATGAAACTAAATAATGAAATGACACTGAAAGATCTGTTTGCAAGACCAGTCTTTTACGCCGCAGAGGCACGTGAAGCAGGTATCCATCCCAGCCGGCTCAGCTATTATGTAAAAACTAATAGGATTGAACGCATTGGTCACGGTGTTTATCGAGGTGTAGAATCCTCTATTGATGCGGATTTTCAATGGGAAGATCTGATTATCATTGCCAAAAGTATCCCACAAGGTGTGGTCTGTCTAGTCTCTGCTTTGGCTCTATATGAGTTGACAGATGAAATGCCAAGAGAGCATTGGATAGCCGTTCCTCATTCTACTACGGCACCAAAACGAGATCATACCCGTATTGTTAGAATGCGAGATATAGAAACAGGTAAAACACTGTACCCAATAGGGCGGGAAACAGTTGTCATTTTTGACAGAGAAAGAACGATAATAGACGCTTTTCGCTATCTCAGTAAAGAAATTGCCATTAAAGCGCTTAAAGCAGCTGTGAGTGGTAGAGCGACAAAAAAATTGGATATTAAAAAGCTTCAGCAGTATGCGAGAGAATTTGGACTTAATCTTGAACCTTATATTTTGACGGTGACAACATGAATGAACAAGCCTTAAAAACACGCTTAAAACATATTGGCAAAGAAAAAGGTAAGAGTTTTAATGAAGTCTGGAAGTTATTAGTTTTAGAGCGATTTTTAGCTAGACTTTCTAGTTCTGAATATTCTGATAAATTCATATTCAAAGGCGGCTTGCTATTATCCTATTACCTGACTATTGGCAGAGAAACCATTGATATTGATCTATTAGCTAGACGACTAAATGCAGAAAAATCCAATGTAGAATTAATCATGCAAGAAATTTGTTTACTCAATTTGGATGATGGGTTTCACATGCAATTCATCAATCTTGATGATTTAGATCACCAACATATGAATTACCCTGGGTTTCAAATAGGGATCGCCGTTCAATTTGGGGTGATGAGCGATAAATTTTTTGTGGACATCGGTGTGGGTGATATTGTTGATCCAGTATTACTAGAGTGGCCATCCTTTAATTACAAAGAAAAGCCATTGTTTGAAGATCATATTTCGTTGGAAGTATATCCCGTAGAAACCATTTTTGCCGAAAAACTAGAAACCCTCATTTCTCGGGGAGCAGCTAATAGTCGCATGAAAGATTATCATGATCTGTTATTGTTATGTCGCAGCGAGAGTAAGCTGATTGATAAAATTCGGTTAAAGGATAATATTACCCAAACATTCCAAAACCGGGGAACAGTATTTTCTCTTCCAGTTCATTTTCAGTCTGATGAATTAGAACGAATGCAGCTTCTTTGGTCTGGGCATTTACGTGTTTTAGGTGTTGATAGAGTTCAGGCACTTGGTTTGCCAGAAAAGATAGATACAGTTATTAATGACTTAAATAAGTGGTTGTTAGCCATTTAGACTGATTGTCACAGTTATTTTAAATTTTACTCTTGCGCCTCAAGTTCCTCACTGTTCAACATAAAATCCATAATTGATACACATTCCTGGTTTGTACATATCGTTATTATTTTTATTTTGTGTTATCTTATTTTGAGATATTTAACTTATTAATTACACGTTACGTGTAATTAAATATGACAATATTGCACCAATAGTAAATTGTCAATGGATTAATTTGTTAATTTGAGAAAAGGTATAACTCAATGATGAACATCAAAGAAAAGATTGGTGAACGAATTTTTCAAGAGCGTCAGGCTAAAGGACTAACCAGAAAAGCTCTTGCAGAGCTTACAGACGACTTAAAGCCCTCCAGGATTAATAACTGGGAAAGAGGATTAAGAACGCCAGGACCTGAAGAAATTAAGCAGTTGGCTGAGGCCTTGAATATCGCACCTGCCTATTTGATGTGTTTGACGGATGATAAGCAGGTAAAGCAGGAATTTCCGTGGCTAGGTGCTTTGGTTCCCTTATTAAACTCTCAACAGGCTTGTGATCCAAGATCTGTTATTCAATCGATTAGAGATGAAACAGGGCAGCACTCTGTTACGTTTATTCCACTCAGCCCCGAAATATCCCAGAAACTGAGTGAGAATACTTTTGCCTTTCGTGTACAAGATGACAGCATGTATCCCGAGTTAAAAATTGGTGATGTTTTAATTGTTGATCCGGATCAATCAAGTCAACCAGGAGGATTGGTTATTGCCACCTTTCAGGAGACAAATGATGTGATAGTGCGTCGTTATAAGCAGTTGTCCGCAGGAAATATTATAAATGAGTTTGAGTTGATTCCAAAGAATGAAAATTGGGCGACAATTCGAATCGTTCAGACAGGTACACACCGTATTGTTGGTGTTGTTCTGGCATTTATCAGGTGCTTATGATTGCGATTACTTTGATTTCCTTTTTGAATTACTTCGAGGCAAGCTCATATGTGGTTTTAATAGGCCCTTCTGGATGAGATGTGCCTTCGTTTTTGTCAGCTTGGGTTCTAGTTGCATGGCTTCATTCAACTGTCCTAATAGGGAATTATTTGCTTGTCTCTTTTCCTTTGTCGTAAGGGATGGAGATTGAATATAAGTAATTCTTTCGGTAATAGCTTGATGACGTCTATTCGGTAGTTTAATGCTATTTTCAGTAACAATAACTCCAGTGACTGTTTTGGGCTGTGTTTTTGAGTAGAATTTCACTTTGTGGTAGCGCAGTCCGTACCTGTGAATGATTTGTTTAATTTTCCATAAAAGAGCTTTTGTTGCTTTATCACCAGAAACACAAATATCGTCAACATAAAGTGTCATTACGCAATTATGTTCTAATGCCAATTGATAAATTTCATCAAACATGGGTTTGCATGCATAAAAGGATAAAATAGGGCTTAAAGGACTTCCGGTAGGTAAGTGCTCGTTGTATGTGGATACTTTTGTTAAAACTGTTGCGATATGATCCTCGCAGTTGAGAATGTAGCGATAGAAATTATAAACTTTTCCAAAGGTAATGTTGGGGTAAAATGTTTTTATGTCTATTTTGAATAGTTGGGTATTATTAACATGCATTCTTGCATTGTCTTTACATGAGCGTCCCTTTATCGCGGAAAATAGATAGGGTGGCGGCTCGATTTTTTTTAATAAGTATTCGAGTCTGTAGTGAAGCCATTTTAAATCGATTGCTGGAATTTCAGTGCTTCTTGATTTTCCCTTTTTATCAACTATGTCCTTTATTGTATAATTCGCGTTAGTTGCAAAATTATCTAAATCGGTTGTAGTGAGTTTATATAATTTTTGTAATATAGGTTTAGAGCGATCATTTTTATTTACCCACGCTGGTTTCAGGGATAACAGGCAAGAAATTTTTTTTAAAGATTTAGAATTATATAATGGGCTTCTTTCAAGTGGGTATCGATCAATTTGTTTTACCATTATGACTATCCTTATCAGCCAACCAACCCATAATATTTAATATTTTCTTCGCAATAAAAACACGGCCTTTTTCAGAAATATTATTGGCACTTAAGTGTTCGGAAAAAAATAGAAGAGAGGAAACTGGAACACCAAAAAAGGAAGAATATTTTTCTAATAATTCAATAGACGGCTGTTTTTTATTTGATTCTATTTCAGAAAGAAATGAACGAGATATATTTAATTCCTGAGCAAGTGCTGCTTGGTTTAATTGGTGATACATACGAATATATTTTAATGCTTGTCCCAACATAATGATTCTCTTTGTGATTAGTGGCGGCTTAGGGGTTAGCCAAATAAATCATTAATTCGATCGATAATACGTAGTATTTTTACTATAACTATCCCTACAGTAATTAAAGCTTTCATTAATTTAAATTTACAGCTTTTTCGTTTGGCGGTTTTTGTTTTTTTTAAAGCCATTATGACTCCTTTCTGTTTAGCACAACGATATTGTTGTACTTGCCCCTTTTAAACAGAAAGATACGGATAAAAACAAAAACACATTCCTCTAAGCCTGAACTATCACCGTTCCTTATACAAGCCTGCCCCTTGTATAAGGAACGGGTTGTTTGCTTGCGCCTAGATCTGATACCACTAGTACAAACGTGCATAAGGAAACAAAATTGTTGGAGTCTAAGACTCCGCACTCCAGAGGAGTGCCAGATAATGGAGCTATTCCGTGATTGGTATTTAATCTTAATCTGTTCGCCAAGTCAATGCTTTTAATTCGCTATTGGCGACATTATTGGCTGCTATAATGTAAAAAGAGTAATTTAATCATTTTTTTACTGCTGGGTTCCTTAATTTTAATAAAAAGGAATTAACAATAAATTTGAAATACCTTTTAATTACTCTTATGGATGGACAGATTATTTAATAAAGTCAGGTTAATACATGTAGAATCGAATTTCTTTTGTTGGTCAGTTTTAATATACAAAGGAGGTGCTATGAAATTTCAAAAGCATTATGTCATTTAGTAACACCCCAACCTAAGGTCATTAATTCAAGAAAATCTCTTCTTGAGAGCACATCAGAACAATCACGCCAATCCTTGTCAGAAGGTTCAATAGTGGATTTGTAGCGTAAATCAAATGCGTTGGCTTTTTTTTGATTATTAATATACTCATCCATTTTTTCTCCCAACGCTTCAATATCTTCTATCCATTCATCTCGAATTGTATCAGGTAATGATCCAAATAAATTATAGCGATCCTGCATTCTTTCAGAAAGTTTTTCATATACTTTCTCATCGACGGTTTTTTCATTAACCAGATTTAACATATCAACTTTACTACGCACTTGGCCGAATCTTTTAATTCTACCAATTCGCTGCTCTAATTTTGTAGGATTCCAAGGGAGATCTATATTTATTAATGTCCCAAGTGTTTGCAAGTTCAGTCCCTCACAAGCAGCATCCGTTGCAACCATGATTTCTAATTGATGTTCAGCAACCATGCGCTTTAAGGTTTCGCGTTCAATATTCACGCTATCACCTTTTTGATATAACCGACTTCGTCCTGCACCAGCATATAATCCTACTGCTTGTTCCGGATATCGAATAGCTAAAGAATCAGCTATCCATTTTGCAGTATCATAATATTGACTAAAAATAATTACTCCATGTTTCAGCCATTGTTCTTCTTCAAGGTAATGAATAACGGCTTGAAGTTTAGGATCTTCTTTAATTTTTTCGAGTCTAGCGATCATTCGCTCAAGCACTATAATTTCATCTGGGCTATGAATTTCCAGCTCGAAACTTTGCTCATCTCCTTCTTCTAGAACAGTTCTACCTTCTAAGAGCATTTTTGCTGTATTAATGCCTGCTGTAATACTTGAACATATACGTTGCTCCATGAGATTTTTCATAAAACCGCTACCTTTACCACCTTGGGTTAGCACCTTACCAAAATTTCGCGCTTCAGTGTATGCTTGACGAAAATCTTCACTTGTTCTTAATGCTTTGCCTTCAAAGAGGCTATTAAATTTATGTTCGCTTTTTGATAAATTACGCTCTGGATGGATATCCACCCCAATACGCGATAGTAGATTTGCATCTTCCAAAGTTACCCGTTTACGTAACACTATATGACGAACAAATGGGTTTTCTCTTTGGAAGAAACTGGCACCAGATATATCTCTGCTTAATTCGTCTTCTAAATAATCTCGGGAGTCCTCCGATAAATCAGTTAATGGGTTCTTAATATCCCATTTTTCATTGTTATTTATTATCCCCAGATCCTCTCTGATCGATCGAATTAATTTTCTGGAATGTTGCTCATCCGTTGAATCTACAACAGGGAACGGTGAACGTAATAGTTCCCAAGCAAAATTAAGCTCAGTGACTATCTGTGTACCGGACAAAATGGGCAATACATCTTTAGGACGATGCCATTTAGCTAAATTGTTACCCAGAACGAAACTACCATTGCATTGTTGTAATATACCTATTAAATCCCAAAGATCCTCTGGGCGTGTTTGGATTGGAGTTGCTGTTCCAAGTAGTACATGATCTGAACGTGCAGCTATTTCGCGCATAAAAGCAAGTAAGTTATTATGGGAACCTCCATCCTTATCAAATCCTTGTCGGCTTCTTGCTTTATGAGCCTCATCTAGAATGACAAGACCAAAATTCAAACCGAGTAAGTAGTTCTTTTCCAAAGAGTCTTGCATCAAGAGACCAGTGGAAATAATCCCAATTCGTAATGGACAATTAGCAATATAAGATTGTCCAGATGGTGAAATAATTCTTCCGTCAGGGTCTAGCCAGGATTTTTTTAAGGTATGCCAACGGGCACAGGGGATACCTAATTTATCAATCATCTCTGTTTGCCATTGTTCACACAATGTCGCAGGTGCAAAAATTACAACAGGCTTTCTTTTATTATTCCCTTTGTCACTTAGCAAACACAAAGTTAAAGCTGCAGTCCCCATTGATAGTGTTTTTCCTAATCCAACTTCATCAGCAAGTAATAACCTCACAAAACCATAGTTACGGTAGTGGCGAACGCATTCACTTACAAAACCTTGTTGCCAGGGTTGTAGTGAAAAGCCTTGGCGATATAGTGGTGATTCAATAAGCGCTGCTGGCGCAAGGTTGTCATCATCATCAATTTCATCGAATATAATTTCACGTCGATACCCACGACGTTTTACCTCACGTATTACAGCATCAGGTAATGGACGAGCTGCATTCCAGAGATAATTAAATTCTTCTTCGATCCATGCGACCCCTTCCGGAGAATCATCTTCCCATAAAATCTCATAATGCCGCTTCCATCCACTACATGTTTCGTTCATGGAGCCAATAAAACCAAGTTTCCGGCCATCGTTTAACTCAATGACGCCGGCTTTGCCATGCAGAAAACCACAAATGCTATCTGGTGCAACACGAATCACCTGTCCATGTTTGGCTAAAAAACTATCTAATCTTCGATAACGGTCGCGATTGAGAAGAGTTTCGGCTTCAATATCATGCTCATTCCAACGCCCAATCATTTTTGACTCGCGTAACTGCGCTATCTTTAAATCATCAGGATGAATGTCAACATTACATACGATTTTTACGTCTGGAATATCCTCAATCAGCTCATTGGCAACTTCAAACAGTGAGCTTGTAAAATAGCCTGCTATGCGTTTATAGCTCTTGGCGTTTTTAAGCTGTTTCAATAAAAAAATGGTATCAAGTCGATGGGTTCTTGATGAAAGCCTTCTTATTGCCATATTTTTTTAACCTTCTTCAAAATAAATGTGCTTAAAGCTTTATTGACTTAAGACGCGCATGTTTCTTAGCCGGGCGCCAAATGTTTCAGCAGCTACACGAGTTTCTTTTTCTGGAGCTTTAATTTCGATAAATTTCAGGATATCTACTAATAAATTTCTAATTTCCATAAAATCAGGTAGTTCAGCTTGTAACTGACTAATCACTGCTTGAGGATCTACATCGATCAATAACTGTTGCAGACCTATAATAATATGACCAAGCCATGTTGCTCCAATTTCATTACTTTCTGTTAAATCACGTGAAGAAAATTCTGAAATACGTCGTAATCTTGCTTCATTCGCAGTCATGTTTCCCATTATGCGGGTGTAATCTTCAACACGAAACGCCTTAGCAAAGTTTTGATAATTATCTAATTTTGTTGCACCTGTGGTTTCAATATCCATCATACGTAGATAAAAACGCTGAACCCCACTCAATTTTTGCCAGGTATTCGTGCTCAAGCCTTCTGGTACTAACAAGCTGTTTGCTGCCTCGGCAGCTTGCTGGACGATTTCATCAACCACTGTCACTGCACCTTTAGTGCGAGGGCGCAACGCGAAGGTTGTGACGTCTTCGCCACCAATGTGCGTATACGATGTCAACACTTTTAAAGCAGCTGCGTAACCTGCCATTTGTAAGTCGGAGTCATTAAACACTGGCTCGCCCATCTTGTCTTTCACCTCGTCGTTGAGGTGCATCATCGTTTCGATCTGGCTTTTCACTTCAGCACGAACTGCGGGCAAAAGACGCTGTTTGAAGCCTGCATTTTCCCCTTCAGGTCGTTTACGCAGCATCAAAATCACAGTGCCTTGAACATAGCCACCTTTCTTTAGCTCAGTACTTGTTTCAGTAGCAATGTACCAAGCACCTACAACTTGCAGTCCTGCAGCCCAGAATATGCCGATCATATCTGACCATACGCCTGAGTCTTGGTGAGTGAACATTACGCACTGCATGCCATTGTCTGGCATATGATTGGCCATTGTAGAGTATGCGTCTACCATTCCTTTTCGGAAATCATCACCAATACCTTTAACAGCTAATGCTCTGCGCGAGTCCCAAGTCCACTGATTAAACGGTTCAGGGGCCTTCTTACGCAACCACCCTATAAAAAATTCTGTAATTTCATGGTAGTGGACAGCATCAGCGTAAGGGGGATCTGTTATCCATATATCGCAAATCTCAGTGACATTTTTTGATTCACAATTAACAATTTTTGTGTCAGTAGTAATTACACCTCGGGCATGATATTTGGGTGTATACGAGTCTTTTAAACCATAAAAACTTCTGTGAGCATAGTTATAGTTAGGATTCAGCGCTTGATTTGAAAATGTGTCTGTAGCATTGTCACTAGCTCCACCCACTTGCTTCCCGGAACCATCCTTAGCTATTCTTTTACCTGAGGTTGCCCATCTGCATAACTTAGAGTTGAAGTTCTGAAGGTCTAAAAAATTAAAAGCCGTAGTTGAAGTAATATGTTTTGCTGTAATTGCACCGACTAATAAATTTCTCGGAGTATGTAAGTGATGCCAGTGAGTCCAGCCTCTCTCTCTTTTAGGCTGATCAGTGTTGTAACCGGCCTCGATTGACATATCCGGGATAAAACCTTTTTCCTGCCAAGACGAGATATTCTTCTCTAAAATAGCGCTTACCTTATTTTCCCTTGACAGATCTTCATCCCTAACACTTGTAAAAAATGTGGATGGCCTAAAATTATATATCGAATCTTTTGTAATCCACTGGATTGCATACAGTCGCTCTCTGAATATATCATCCTTTCTAGGCTGAAAGTCTAGTTTGTCCCATTTTCGTAATTTGTTGACAATTTCTCCTGTCTCGTTTTTATGATCCCCTCTCAGGGTTTTAATTGACGTTCGATAATTTTTCCCATCTAATCTGTAGATCATGTGACCGTTTTGAATCGTCCCTTTCTCTGCAACCTTCATTTCATCATCACTAACTCCTTCAAAAACTTCGATATTAAATGTTTTTTTTGAGTAGTTAGGTATTAATTTTGCGACAACATTTCGATTCTTTGATATAACCCAGCTTGGGGCAAGTGGTATCGACCATCCAGTTTCTGGACAGGTAGTTTCTAAACAATATAAAAACGCTTTCGCTCTGTTACCTTCAGTATCGTGTTCTATTCCTAATTGAGTTAATTCAGCATCCACAGCTTTGAAAAGTTTTTGCTGTTCCTGAGATATTACTTCTCGTTTCTGATTGTCGGAACCAATTATATTAATAGCCCCCCAAGTCAACATGCATGCGACTGGGTTCAAGTCTGAAGCGTATGCGTTGCAACCTAACCTAGCAGCCTCAAAAGGTATCGACCCGCCGCCACTAAAGGAATCTCCAACTAGGGGTCTGTGTCCGTAACGAAGTATACCAAGTTGTTTGATGAGTTCATTCAACGAATTTGCTTGAATCCCTAAGTTGCTATAGTAATTATTTATCTTTGACCAGACAGGCTGTAATAACCAGTCCTCATCAACCTCTTCAGGGCGTTTACAATTTATAGCTTTTTCTTCATAGCTCGTGATTGATTTCATTGCTAACCGATACAGAAAAATTTTTAAATCATCTGTAATATCTCTTGCCCAACGTATATCAATCTTGGCGTCATCAACGTTGATTGGAAATTTAAGGTTTTGGATCTCATCTTCAGTAATTGACCCCTTTGCAGAAAAACTGAAATATTTCCATGGCTTGTCGATCTCAATAAGTGCAGCTAATTGTTTCGGAGTTAATGAATTTTGTTTTAGCGCTCTTCTGGCTAAGCCATCATCGTCAATTCCCATTAACATTTCGAAAATTTCTAGGTCTTTCTCAGTTTTACTTGTTTGAGGCAAAAGACACCCTAAAACGACTGCCCTAACTAAAATTAGGGGTTTTCTACCTTTCCAAAAAGAGCCTATCGCAGTCAGGGTTTGATTTGATCCTGACTTACGTTCTCTCTGTGCTTCAAATGAAATCTTTTGTGCTGGAAATACAGCCTCAATCAGTGCGGGAGCATCTTTTAGCGCGAGAGGAGTTAATTCTGACATTTAATTTTCATCTCCAAACAGATTAAGCATAGGTATCGTGCCTTATCTGCAATGTATTAGTTACAATTCCACGGCTCCGAGTTATTCTCTTTTCTGGGATCAGAATATTAGTTAACATTTTTTACCGTAACCCAGCTCTTTTAGGGTAAGTCCATTGCTATCCCGCCAAGCATCCAGGCCACTACGCGGGTTGCCAGCAATCAGACAAGCGGCGGCGCTTGGGCTGTTAAACTGGTAATCGCGTGTAAAGATATAGATCTCACCCTCTTTAAGGAAAACACCCTCATCCAAAAGCTTCTGACGCAGTTCACGGATAGCAGGTCGCTGTGAGTTGGCTTGTGCAATATTTGCAGTAGAGCTCTTTTTTACGATAAATTCAGGCTTGCTCATTTCACCTACGGGATAACCCTCAGCCTTAGCCCTCTTTGCTTCGAACAAGAATATAGTTTCCACAGCGCTTGTGTTTTCTCCGTTAGACTCATTGGAAGGAAATGAGTTGATATCATCTTGAGCTAACGAATTTGTATCACTAGATGAAGGTGCATTTGTATCAATCAGTGTCGGCGCATTGATATGATTTTTTAATGAATTTATGTCATGTGATTTTAAAGAGACACCAACGGAAGCGTTACTGACTATATCATATTTTAAATAATCACTCTGTGGAATATCGCCAAGTGCATGACGTAGGGCAATACGCCATCCTTTATTTCCATCTTCGATACCTCCAGTACTTATGGCATTCATACCAAATAACCACCATCGTTCTTCTGGACGAAGTGCTAACCAATTGCGAACCGCAATGGGAATATTCTCCAATTCCATCTTCTCAACTGCCCAAGCAAGGACACATAATTCTTTGCCAAGAAGTCGATCAACAACATTTTCACCTATTTTCCACGAGGAGGTTTTTACACCATGCTCCTTCAAGCGAGAGTTAAAAGTCCGCTGTACCTCAGGCTGAATACAAGTCCAGCGAGATCGTTCAAGCATAACTCTATCAATCACTGCGTAATCATCTCGCTGCGCTTGCAACCCCAGGTATTCGCTAATTATAACTTTACCACTGTTAGCTTTAGGTATAATGACTTTAAAATGGTGTGGATCACTTGATGCAGGTACACCAAACCCCAATGTCACATGTTTGAACGAACCTATTCTTGTTTTTTCCTGTATCATTTATCTGTCCTCTTTAGCTTTGATAAATAATTGAGCTTCTTATTCATCCTGAGCAATATCACCTGGGCAAAGCTCAATACCAACTATCTTGGCAAACTCTTTCGCTTCAAAGCCACTTTCAAAATTTATTCCATCTTTAACCGCTATTGCGATAGGTGCATCCGATTCCCTTAGAATATCTCGCAAGCTATTAATAGTCGTTTCGATCATTGCTGCGGTTAGTTGCCTTTCACCAAATCGAATAGCAACAGTATTTTCACCCTCACCGATTTCTATTCTCACACCTTTGAAAAGGGTAGAGGTTTGATCTCTAAATCGGTTAATAACTCCAAACACTTTGTCAGTACTATCTAACGGTATACGTTTGGAACTCTTTAAACGAGCTGGTTTTACTTCATTGATATGGATGGTTTTGTCGCCGCTATCAGGAATTTGAAAGTCATCTCTGCCGGTTGCCTCACCTGATTTTGCAAAAACAAGCAGACGAGCCGAAGCTGTACCAATTTCAAAAGGTTCAGAGTAGATCTTGCCATCTTTTGGATTTGATCCGTCTAGTGTATATGATATTTCTGCACGAGGTGTACACTGTAAAATTATTTTTCGTTTATCTGCAAATGGTTCTACTTGATGACGAATTTTTAAGTCAGCAACCCATCGAGCAGGGGCTCCACTTTCATATTTTCCGCTTGGATCTTTTACTAAGAAATACAGCGTACCTTCCTTGGTAATGAAATTTTCTAAATCCTCTACTTTATGATCTGCCTCCGTTACTTCCGGCTTTGTTGAGTAATGAATCACAGGGCTTTCACCCGCGTTACGAGGTGTAAGGCTAAGGATTGATTCTCCAGTATCAGGATGTGTATTTAGTACTGTTACATTGACATTGGTTTTTTCTTTAGGAAAAGGGCCCTTTTCTATGTACCCATCTTCCCCAAGACGCCATCGTCCCTGCTTGAGAGCCTCCGTTTTGAGTGTATCCATGCCGCCATTTCCTGGCATCCAAGGCCAACCAGGGTTGCATTTAGCCCTATTAATTACATCTTTCCAAGGTGTTCGACGGTTAGAAACTCCCGATGGCCAAAGCTCCGATTCAGCAAGAGAAAAGTATTGACTAAAATTATCTTTTAAATCAGAAGCCAATTTATAATTTGCGCGAGGATCAGCCATAAGTTTTTCTATTTGGGTTTCCGCAGATTGATCTCCGATGCCTATTTTAAGCCCATTATCTATGGTGACTTTTAATAAACTATCTGAACCATCTGTTTCATCAATGCCAGGAAATAAAATAGTGTTGTAGGCAGCTGATAGTGATTTCGTAAATCTTCCTCCTGCTTCTTCAAATCTGTCACGTGCCTCTTCATATAATGTATCTCCAGGCTTTAATTTTCCCGTAATTTGCTCAATGGCATAAAGTTCTCTGAGGCGATCTTCTACTGCATCAGCCATGATGCTATCTTGCCCTGTAAGAACTAGAAAATTGTTTTTTTCTTGTTGATAGTCAAAGAAATTTTTGAGTTCACTGGGTGGCACCTTCCCGTCAGGTTTGATAACAATTAATGCTCTAGGACCACTTAATTTCAGTTCATCCATACGTGGAAGGATTTGAACATCCTGGTAAGCGTTACGCGTATTGGGTTGTAAGATTCCAGCCATTCTATTGATAAACGCCTGATCAATTTTAGGTTGGGGAATTTCCTTTGCATTACGCTCTATCTGACGAGACAAATTCTCTGTTTCTTTGATAAAAAATCGTTGATCTTCACGATGCAAGTACCAGGATTGCTCTCGTAGCTTCTGTAAGACATCTAAAAACTCATCAACTTTTCTATTTGGTGCAGCTAAAAATTCAATGATTTCGCTTTCTGATAATCCTATCCGCCCACCAACTACTCGAGATAATGATGAAGCCAACAATAAAGTCATTAATTGAGTGGCAGCATCTGTGCTATGCTCAGAGTCAATTAATTCTGCTGTTGCATCACCTTTATCTGCGATATCCCGAGTAATAGCTGGAACCAATTTTGGTGAAATCCTTTCGATTTCATCTTTAACTTGTTCATCATTTAAATCAAGATGTTGTGTCCCAATAAGAAAAACATCATCAATTTGACGTTGCTCAACGCTTTTGAGCAACCTGGCAGTAAACTGCATCAAACCACGAGTTTGTCTAAAACCTTCATTTTCTTTAAAAAGTGCTACGAGGTGCTTAAATGAAGGATGAAATGGGTAGGTTTCACGAATTTGATCGGCTATTTGTTCTATACTTGCTGCAACAATATATCCGCCATCTTCTGCTTTTTTAATTTGTTGTGCATATTCTTCCGCAATACCGTTAATTATTTTCTCATCGGGTAATTCATCAATTAGACGTTTTTTTAAAATCTCATAAATTTCATTCCCCGATAATTGCACAGGGGTGATAGTCATAGCTTGACGACGAGTTTCTTGTTGCAAATTCGATATTGAATCGGCCAATGCCTTTGTTTGAGCTTTGTAACTTCCAGATAAATTGGCAATAACAATACAGCAATTTGGTAATTCTAAAGCAGCGCTCATCAGAGCACTAAGGCTATACACGACCATATTTGCCAAAGTGCCGGAACCGTATACTTGTGTACTAGCATTGTCTAAATAAGGAGGAAGTTCATCTATCATAATCAGTGTGGGTTTATCACCAATAATATCCTTCCATTTTTTTTGATCTACGGCTTTAGGGCCAGTAACCCAGTATTCTTTAATTTCCTCTGCTGCTCCAAGTTGGGTAGCAATATCTCCCCATATATAATTGTCTGGATTATTTCTTCCATTGAATGCCGCTATGCGGGCTTTATCAAAATGTAAACGACAATTTAGTTCTCTGCTTAGAACTTTTGGACGCAAATGCGTATGTTTTGCTAAAAGCCCAAGAGCTATCATCATATGGGTTTTACCACCACCCATAGCTTGTGTTAATTCAAAGACAGCTTGATCAGATTTTCCTGATAATCTCAACATACCTTCACGAAACAATTGTTCCATACCATGAGTAACAAAATTTCTCGAGAAAAAAACTTCACCATCATCTTGGTCATTAATTAGGTCAGCGAGATTCTCAATGCCGGAACTCATTCTATAATCATGAATAACAGGGTTAAAACGACATGCCTGCTTGACTGTCTTAATCATAACTCGATTTCCTCTCGTTGATTTTTATGTGTGAGGGTAATGCCCTTTTTTTCACAATGGTCTTTTATTAATACCTCTAGCATATTAGCAATAGAACGATGTTCTACTTGCGCGGCTAAACGCAAAGCTTCTTTTAAGTTTGGTTCAACTCTTACTGTTAAGGTTGCGGTTTTATTGGTCGCCAAAATAGCCTCCAAAATTGATAGCAAATGTAATGCACTATAATGCATTGCGCTATACAAAACAATTGATTGAAAAGAAATCGTCTGGATATAGATCAAATTAGCAATTGAATGCCTAAAAAATGAGGATGTTGTAATTAAAACAGGAATAACTGCACAAATTGCGATTCGAAGTGCTGTCATCATATATTTGAATAAAATTATTGAAATTAATTAGTCTTAATTATATATTGCAATGGTTTTAGGATGTAGGAGTGTTTTAAATGGAGTTTTTAGATTTTTGTAATGGCATTCAAGAGATCGTTGGAAAAAACAACAACACCTATGGTAGTTCAGAAAAGAGCCTGGTTTTTCTTTCCGAGTTAGATAAGATAATCAAAAGTAAAGAAGCTAATAAATCTCTCTGCATGACTCAAGCAACCATTTTATTTGAAGGCTTTTATCGTCATCTAAGTAGTGAATCACTTATAAAGGATTTTCAGCATCTTAGAGCTAAACGATGGGAGCATCATTTTGGTACGCCCACAATTACATTTCTTTTATCATTCAAAGCACAGATTGATCAAACAACTAAACTATTCGATGAACAGATTTTAGAAACGGAGTCACCGATCCAGTCTCCGTGGAGTATCTCGAAAATGGACGGATTTAGCATAGATCTCGATAACAATATTGTTACAGATCCAAAAAGTATTGCACATGTAGAAGCCCCATCTTCAAGAGAAAGCACAGGTATATTTACAAAAACCCATAATCCTTTTGGAGGGTTTACAACAACTCCATGTGATCCCGTTTCACAGAAGTTCATTGAGCATGCAGCTTTATCCGCTAAAAATGGGGGTAAAGTATTAGAAATAGGTGCAGCTTTTGGTGCGGCAACATTAGAAGCGATTGCAAAAGGAGCAACTGTTTTTTGTAATGATATTGATCCTGAAAATTTAGCCGTTGTTCGTAAACGTTTTTTGGAAACAGTAGAGGAATCCACTGACTCTTTAACTGGAGATAGCAGTAAGCTAGTTCTTGTACCTGGTGAGTTACCCAATGAGTTACTTGGCCTTCCTAAGAAGCATTTTGATGCTATTTTGATTTGTCGTGTCTTACACTTTTTCACTGGCAGTAAGATAGAAGAATCATTAGCCTTGTTAGCAAAATTGTTAGCTCCCAAAGGAAAGATATACATCGTTTGTGAAACACCTTTTTTAAGAAATTGGCAACGCTTTATTCCTGAATTCAATAGACGTGTTGAGGATAATGAGGAATGGCCTGGTGAAATCACCGAACCAGCAAAATATGAAAGCAGTGGGAGGGCAAGCTCTTTGCCTAAATTTGTACATTGGATCACTAAGGAAGTATTAGATCGTAGTTTAGTAAAAGCTGGTTTCTCAGTGGAACATTCCGAGTACATCAATAGAAGTGGACAATTTCCTGAAGACTTATTATTGCCTGAGTATGGTAAAGAGAGTGTTGGTGCAATTGGGATGATGTGAGTAAAGGATTATGAAACAAAAGATTGGTTGGTATGAGTGGTTAGCTTGCATGCTAAAGGAGTTTGTAGCTGAAACAGCAAAAAAGCCACAGTATGAGATCGTTGATATTTTTGAGTGTAAAAAAACTGGCTTTACAAAAGCAGTAGTTAAATTGTCCGAAAGACATATA
Organism: Legionella dresdenensis; assembly: GCF_042649825.1. NCBI lineage: Bacteria > Pseudomonadati > Pseudomonadota > Gammaproteobacteria > Legionellales > Legionellaceae > Legionella > Legionella dresdenensis. Next base: position 21,695 of record NZ_JBHSAB010000028.1, read on the forward strand.
AAAGAAAAAAATATCAGTGATATCATCATGGACAATGAGTTAATAGATAATCTGGATTCTAAAACCGTTCGGACTCTTACTTATATCGCTACAGTAGAGCGATTAAAACCTGATTACTCTATTGTAGTCCAGCATATGACGTCTGAAGTCGATGAATATCTGCTTGAAATAAAATCTAAATTCAAAGCAACTACGATAAAAAAATCACCTTCTGAACTTTCGAAAGATAAAGAATTAATAGCAAAGTTTAAGCCTGAAGATGCTAATAGAATTGGTTATATGGCTGGTGTTAGAGAAACAGTAAAAGAATACGAAATCAAAAAAGGTATATAGTTTTAGTGTAAGGAGTATTGTTTTGAGAAAGGAAGTTTTTTGAAAAATGTAGTTACACAAAATTATTTACAGTCTCAGTTTTTGCCGCTTTGGAACGTAAGAAGCAATATAAGTATCCTTATCTATTATTAGGTCTCTATCTAACGTTTTTATTGTCCACAGTCTGCTTGGCAAGCCGAATTACTCAAGTTGGTACAATGCTAGAGCCTGGAGGTATTTTTGTATTTCCTCTAACCTTTAGTATTTGTGATATTGTTGGTGAAGTATATGGTTATGCCTATCCCCGATTGTTTATCTGGATTGGTGTGTTGGCAGAGTTTCTTTTTTCCCTGGTTGTCATTACAGTATCCCACCTTCCTGCACCGGAGTTTTTTACGCAAGCTACAGCTTATCAAATCGTTTTCGATCCCACATTAAGATATGTTTGCTCAGGGCTAATAGGCTTGCTCATTGGAGAGTTGACGAACATTTATTTGCTATCAAAATGGAAAATTTTTCTAAAAGGTAAATTCTTCATTTTAAGAAGTTTACTTTCCACTGCATTAGGCCAAGCATTGCTGACCGTTATCGTGGACTTACTTAATTATTTTGGTAAATTGACAGATCACCATCTTGGATGGATGATGGTTTGTGGTTATCTATGGAAAATGGGCTGCGCAGTACTTATGGTTTTTCCTGCATGGTTATTGGTCAAGTATCTTAAAAAGGTCGAGCAAGTAGATCATTACGACATCCATACAAACTTTAATCCCTTCGTATTTAGCTTAAATGAAGGACCCATTGAAATCGAACAACAAATTAGTGCTGGATCCGTTCTTCAATGAGTACTCCAAGGATGCGATCATGGGACGGGTCTAATTTGGTTAACTGCAAATTTCCATCACCTAAATCATGGCGTAAATAGAAAGAGTTATTTTCATAAAACAAACGATTGAAATCAATTTTATTGTCTTTTGATAAATGTACTATTACAAAGTCTCTATCTTTAGGCGTCTTACCAGAATCAAAAATCAACAATGTATTTTGCTGAAAACGAGGCAGCATTGAATCATCAGGGATTATCAAAGCAAAAGAATCGTTTGCTATTGTTTTATTGAGTAGTATTTCTTGATTGTCTCGAATATCAGCTTTACTAGCTGGCCAGTTTTTTAATACATTCCATTCAACAATAGGGATAGCGCTAATTTGCAAATCCTTCTTTACTCCATCAGGAATAATTGTGGGTAATGGCTCCTGGCCAATTAATTGTTCTACAGATATAGAAAAAAAGCGCGACAACTCTTCTAAAGCCTTTTTGCGTGGATTTTTTGTTGAACCAGTAAGGATATGATGAATAGTTGGTTGCGGTATTCCTGTTAATCGAGCTAATTCACTTACAGATGTGTTGCCATGAATTCGCATGAGTTGTTGTAAATTGTTACTTAACGTCATCGTCATTTAGAAAATATTCCAATTAAAATGAATAAAATTATTCATTACATGGTTGACAAAATGTGCATACGCATATAATTTATCATTAATTGAATATACTTATTCAATTAATATGCTATCACATTCTTAAATAGAATAATTATCGTCAATATATCACGTTGTTGATTATACCAGCAAATAAAATAGAGGATAATTTGAATTTGTAATGAATAAGTTAGCTACCCGATAAGATAGTTAAAGGAGTGTTGTTCATGGAGATGAATACCAAGTTACAAATTTATAAAGGAATTATTCAATATATTTTGGAATCTACCAACTACAGTTTACAGAATATTGCGGATCTTTCTAATTCTTCAATAAAAAATATTCGTACAATTTATTGTGATAATGTTGTACCAAGTAATTTTTCTTCCGATATGCAATTAGTACGTTTATATCAAATGATTCTTGAAATACATATTCAAGAAAAGCAGTTTAAAAAATATTTACCTCTTCCTAAAAGCTTTAGACAAATTAATGTATCAATGGGGTAAGCCCAAGGTAATCAAGTATGAAATCACTCAACATTCAATAAACGGCTGAATTTTTTATGGAACGCAAAATAAACCAGGTATTAACCCAGGTGAAGAAAATCACTATTTTCACCAAGGGTTTGGAGGACATATGAGCATATGTAGCATTTTACCAAGGCTAATCCGTCTTAGAGACGCTCCTACCTATGTAGGTATGGATCGTCATCGATTTAATAAAGATGTCAGACCTAACTTGGTTGAAATTCCAATGGGAGTTCAGGGGGTTGCATTTGATCGACTTGATTTAGACGCCTGGGTGGACGATTATATACAGTGTAGTGGTCGTCCTGCGGTAACCAAGCAGAGGAGTTTGGAACAATGGGACGAAAAAAATCGCCGGGTCTCTTCAAAAGAGGTGACTATTGGCACATCGATAAAGCGGTCTTTGGATGCAGAATTCGAGAAAGCACTGGTACGGGCAACCTCGAAGAAGCAGAAAAATACTTTGCAAAACGTTTAGAAGAAATAAGGCAAGCGAGTGTGTTTGGAGTAAGACCCAAACGCACGTTTATGGAAGCAGCAATTAAATTTTTGGATGAAAACCAACATAAGCGCAGCATTGATTCTGATGCAGGGCGTTTACGTGTTCTGGTTCAGTATATAGGTAAAATGCCTTTAGACTCGATTCATATGGGAACTTTACAGCCATTTATTGACGGGCGACGTCAGGATCAGGTTAAAACAAGAACGATTAACCATGGTCTAAAAATAGTACGTCGTATCTGTAATTTGGCTGCAACCGAATGGATTGATGAATTTGGGTTAACTTGGTTGTTGCATGCACCCAAAATTAAATTATTGCCAGAAGATGATTTACGTAAGCCTTATCCGTTAAGTTGGGATGAACAACATAAGCTTTTTGCTGAGTTGCCATCGCATTTAGAGCAAATGGCTCTATTTGCGGTGAATACAGGATGCAGAGAGAGTGAAGTGTGTCACTTACAATGGGATTGGGAAATTAAGATCCCTCAGTTGTCACACTTAATGGTTTTTATCATTCCGCCTGAAATGGTTAAAAATGGTGAAGAGCGCTTGGTTGTCTGTAATCAAACGGCAAAATCGGTAGTTGATAATCAAAGAGGAAAGCATCAGCAGTTTGTGTTTACCTTTAAAGGCAATCCGATTACCCGTATAAATAATACAGGCTGGAAAGAGGCTCGTAAGAAAGCTGGTTTGGAGTTTGTGCGTGTTCATGATCTGAAACACACCTTTGGCAGACGCTTGCGTTCTGTGGGAGTGAGTTTTGAAGACAGGCAGGATCTGCTTGGGCATCGTTCAGGTCGTATTACAACACATTACTCATCAGCTGAATTGCAGAATCTATATGAAGCTGGAAATAAGGTTTGCGAAAAGCAACAAAGTGGGGTAATTCTCACGTTGCTTCGTAATCCAAATAATAGGAAAGAAAAAGATACATCTCATGGACGTAAGGTAGTTAGTTTATGAGTTTGTGTTTACTGTGCCCCACAAAATCCCCACAATGGTTTTTGAGGGGTTGGGATAGTCGATTGTAAGTTATTGATTTAACTGGCTTTAATTGGTGGGCCCACTAGGACTTGAACCTAGGACCAACGGATTATGAGTCCGCTGCTCTGACCAACTGAGCTATAGGCCCGAAAACGGTGTAATTGTAATCGCTTATTCGGCATAATGCCAGAATATTTTTATTTTTTTGATGGATAATGCTTGTGGGCATTATCCATCAACTTTTGGGGGAAGACTAGGTGTCATCTCCCTCCAGGAAGCTGCGCAGTTTCTCGGAGCGGGAGGGGTGGCGCAGTTTTCGTAGGGCTTTGGCTTCGATTTGACGGATCCTTTCGCGGGTTACGTCGAATTGTTTGCCTACTTCTTCCAGTGTATGGTCGGTGTTCATTTCGATACCGAAGCGCATGCGCAGGACTTTGGCTTCTCTTGGTGTAAGTGTCTCCAGGATTTCCAGAGTGGCTTCGCGCAAGCCGGCTGCGGTGGCTTTGTCGATTGGGGATTCGATGTTCACGTCTTCGATAAAGTCGCCTAAGTGTGAATCATCGTCATCGCCTACCGGTGTTTCCATCGAAATGGGTTCTTTTGCAATTTTTAATACTTTGCGGATTTTATCTTCGCTCAAATCCATTTTTTGCGCCAGTTCTTCAGGGCTTGCCTCGCGGCCTGTTTCCTGCAGAATTTGGCGGGAAATGCGGTTGAGTTTGTTAATGGTCTCAATCATATGTACCGGGATACGGATTGTGCGGGCTTGATCCGCGATAGAGCGAGTGATGGCCTGACGAATCCACCAGGTGGCGTAGGTTGAGAATTTGTAGCCGCGGCGGTATTCGAATTTATCGACCGCTTTCATCAGACCGATGTTGCCTTCCTGAATCAAATCGAGGAATTGTAAACCGCGGTTGGTGTATTTTTTGGCGATTGAAATAACCAGACGCAGGTTGGCTTCGACCATTTCCTTTTTGGCACGGCGTGCTTTGGCTTCGCCGATTGACATCTTTTTGTTGATGTCTTTGATTTCCGCAATCGTTAAGCCGTATTCGTCTTCAAAAGCGGCCAGTTTCGATTGCAGGCGCTTGATTTCTTCGCTGTATTCTTCAATACGGGTCATATCAAGCTTTTTGCCGTGTTTGCTAATTAGGTCTGGCAGCCAGTTTTGATCGGTTTCCTGACCGGGGAATGTATCGATAAACAGTTTGCGTGGAACGCGGGCTCTTTCAATGCATAACCGCATGATAGTGCGCTCAAATTCGCGAATGTGGTTGCGCAGCTGTCTGAAGTGGCGTGTCAGTTTATCAACCTGTCTTGATGTCAGTTTGAGTTTAAGGAATGCCTCTGACATGAGCTCAAGCAGCTGGAGCGTTTTTTTGTTATTGCGGCCAAGCTTGCGCAGACTATCCATCGCGTCATTATAGGTAGCGCGTAACTCATCAAAATAAATTTGTGCCTGTTCCAGACTGGGGCCGTCATCAGCTTCAGACAAAGTACCATCGCCGTCGCCGTCTTCATCCTCATCGTCAAGCGATATGGCAGTTTCGCTAACAGCGTCATCTGATTCTTCGAGCATGGAGCCGATGCTGGAGGCAGGGGCGGCTTCATCGCCTTCGCCGTCTGCAAAACCGCTGATAATTTCGCTAAGCCGGATTTCTTCAACCAGAACACGTTCGTAATCGTCAAGCACCAGCTGGACAGTTTCCGGATAGTGAGCCAGTGATTTCAGTACTTGATAAATACCTTCCTCTATGCGTTTGGCAATGCGGATTTCACCTTCACGAGTCAGCAGTTCAACAGTACCCATTTCACGCATGTACATACGTACAGGATCGGTTGTACGACCAGTTTCTTTGTCGACAGAGGCAAGAACCGCCGCCGCTTCTTCAACGTCTTCAGGCGCTTCTTCGGTGTTACCCAACAGTGCCAGTTCATCTTCGCTGGGCGGTAGTTCAAATACTTTGATGTTCATGCCTTCAAGCATGCTGATGATGACATCAAAGTGTTCCGTATCAACAATATTGGGAAGCAAATCATTAATCTGGGCATAAGTCAGATAATTCTGTTCTTTACCAAGGCTTATCACTTTAGTGATCTGCGAGCGCTGCTGTTCTTGTTCATTCATGGTCATAGGCACTTATCAAGAGTGATTAAATCTACAAAAGGATTTAATTATAAACCCGCTATACTAAACATGCCAGCAAAAAAGTGCTTTATTTTTTATCATGCACGGTTTGGTGGCGCTGTTTCAGCATATTTTGTAATAACATTCGTTCAGACACAGTTAAGCCTTCTTTTCGGGATTTTGCAATGTATTGGTTAATTTTTTTTTCAAGGCTCTGTTTTTGTAAAAAATTGATAATATCAATAAATTCTTTGACTAATGCTTCTTCAGGCACTTGATGTTGCCAGCTGGCCAGTTTAATAAGGGAATCAAAGTAATCGCTGTTGCGCCAGGGCTCAATAAGTGCCGCAGTATTGGTATTCGGAGCGTCTGCAACTTGTCTGAGGAGTTGTTGCAGTAACGCCTGTTCCTCGCTATCGAGCTCATCGATTGCAATGTCGTTCTGGCATTTACTAAAAATTTCCGGATGCTGGATGAGAAGGGCAATTGCCAAACGGGTTGGCGAGCGCTTGATTGGTGAGTTTTTGGGGCGATCAGCCTGGGTTACCTTTTTCTCTTGGCTTAATTGGGTAATCCGATGGTTTTCAATATGTGTCGCCCGCGACAGTTCTTCAACCAGCAGAATTTTATAACTGCTCTCAGGCATAGCTTGCAGGAATGGGGTGGCGGCATTGAGCAACCGGCTTTTACCGGCAATGCTGTGCGTGTCAATGCCTTCGCTTAATGTATCGATGAAGTATTGGCTAAGCGGTATTGCTTGTGCCAGCCGTTTTTTGAATGCTTCACTGCCTTCGGCTCTGACCAGGCTGTCAGGATCGTGATTTTCAGGTAAAAATACGAATCGGGCGTCTAAGTCGCCGTCCATCTGCGGCAGGCTGTTTTCCAGCGCGCGCCATGCTGCTTGCCGGCCAGCAGCGTCGCCGTCAAAGCAAAAAATAATTTGCCGGGTATGTTTGCTGAGCAGCTGGATATGGTACGTACTGGTTGCTGTACCAAGTGCCGCTACGGCATTATTAATGCCATGCTGAGCTAGCGCGATGACATCGAGGTAGCCTTCGACAATTAAAATGTGGTCAATGGTTTTATTATTCTGAATAATTTGGTGCAGGCCGTACAATTCCCGGTTTTTCTGAAAAATAACGGTTTCGGGCGAATTCAGATATTTCGGTTTTTGATCCGAATCAATAGCGCGGCCGCCAAAACCGATAATCCGGCCATGGCGATCATGGATAGGGAACATAATACGGTTGCGGTAGCGATCGTAGGTTTTACCATCATCGTTTTTAATCAGCATGCCGGTAGTAATAAGCTCGGCTTTATTGGGCTTGAAATGCTGCTCCAGCGTATTCCAGCCGGCAGGCGAATAGCCTAATTGATAGCGTTTGGCAATTTCACCGCTCAAGCCACGGTTTTTAAGGTAATCGACGGCGGCTGCACCATTATTTTTCAGGCTATGCTGGTAAAACTGGCTGACTCGTTGTAAGAGCTGATACAGGCTTAGAGTTTGTTGAGTCTTTTCAGGCTGGCTATCGCGGGGAACTTGCATACCCAGGCGGGAGGCAAGTGTTTCCACCGCATCAACGAAGCTTTGGTTTAAGTAACTCATCACAAAGCTGATGGCATTGCCGCTTTCGCCACAACCAAAGCAATGGTAAAACTGCTTTTTGGCAACGACATTGAAGGATGGGGTTTTTTCAGAATGAAAAGGGCAGCAGGCTAAATAACTGTTGCCTCTTTTTTTTAACGGAACATAGCCGTCAATAAGCTCAACGAGATCTGTTTTGTGCAGAAGCTCATCGATAAAAGGCCGAGGTATCAAGCCGGACATTACCTTATTAGCTCAGTCTGGCCTTGATTAATCCACTAACTTTACTCATGTCGGCACGACCCTGAAGCAACGGTTTCAGGTAGTTCATGACTTTACCCATGTCGCTGATTTTCTCAGCGTTGAGTTCAGTGATTGCTTTCTCGATGAGGGCGTTAACTTCTGATTCCGACAACGGCTCTGGTAAATACTGACTGATAACTTCAAGTTCATACTGCTCTTGCTCTACCAGATCAGTTCGGCCTGCGGCTTCAAACTGGCTAATGGATTCTTTGCGCTGCTTGGCCAGCTTATCAAGGATGACCAGCATGCGTTCTTCATCGACCGTAATACGCTCATCGACTTCGATTTGTTTGATTGCAGCAGTGATTAAACGCAGCGTGTCCAGCTTTTGCTTTTCACGGGCACGCATCGCTTCTTTAACATCACTATTTATACGGTCTTTGATACTCATTTATTTACGTCTCTTACCGCCACGACGGGAAGAAGAACTGGCATCACGAGAGATTTTTTTCAAATGACGCTTGATAGCAGCGGCTTGCTTGCGCTTGCGCTCAGCAGTTGGTTTTTCGTAAAATTCACGGCGGCGTAATTCAGTTAAAATTCCAGCCTTTTCGCAAGAGCGTTTGAAACGACGGAGTGCGTATTCAGGATTTTCACCTTCTTTCACACGAACTGTGGGCATTAATAAGTCCTCTGATATAATTAAATGTAATAGGTTGGCAATTCTAGTGGCAGTTTGTCAAATCGTCAAGGTTTTTTGTCTGGTATGTTATTTTTTTACCGGTATACTTGGCTCCCGTGATTTATAACTCGAAAATGAAGCAGGAGAAGAAATGCGTGTTTTAGGGGTGGAATCATCCTGTGATGAGACCGGGATTGCTATTTATGATTCTGAACGGGGCTTGTTGGCGCATACTCTGCATTCTCAGGTTAAATTGCATGAGCAGTATGGCGGCGTTGTACCTGAGCTTGCTTCGCGTGATCATGTAAAATACATTGTTTCTTTAGTTGATCAGACTTTGAAGCAGGCAGGGCTTGAAAAGTCGCAGCTTGATGCGATTGCCTATACCGCTGGTCCCGGTTTAATCGGCGCATTGTTAACCGGCGCCAGTTTTGCCAAGAGTCTGGCTTTGGGGTTACAGATTCCGGCTATCGCGGTACATCATCTGGAGGCGCATTTACTGGCGGCCAGACTGGATATGCCTGAGCTGGAATTTCCTTTTCTGGTCTTGCTGGTGTCCGGTGGACATACTCAATTGCTTGAGGCGCAGGGGCTGGGAAAATATAAAATTATTGGCGATACGCTTGATGATGCGGCAGGAGAGGCGTTTGATAAAACGGCCAAATTAATGGGCATGCCTTATCCCGGCGGTGCATTGCTTGCCGGCCTTGCAGATCAGTACAAGCCATTGCCTGACGAAGTGACGCCGGTATTTCCGCGGCCCATGACTGACAGGCCGGGGCTGGATTTCAGTTTCAGCGGTTTAAAAACGCATGCGTTAACGGCCTGGAGTAATTCGCGCAAGGATGAAAAGGCAAGGGCGGCGATTGCCTATGCTTTTCAGCAGGCGGTAGTTGAAACCTTATTGATTAAATCAAAGCGGGCTATTCAGCAGACTCAGATTAAACGTCTGGTGGTTGCTGGCGGGGTAGGGGCCAATCGGGCGTTGCGGGAGGGATTAGCGCGCCTGGTCAAGGATGTTGGGGGAGAGCTTTATTTTCCCCGTATTGAATATTGTACGGACAATGGCGCAATGGTTGCTTATGCGGGTTGTTTGCGGTTGCTGGCGGGGCAACGGGACGAGAATTGGTCGGTAGAGGTTAAGGCGCGCTGGCCGCTGGAGGCGTAGGTTTTTGTTGGGTCGAAACGACCCAACCTACTATTCCTCGGGATTTTTGGAGCTGCTTTCAACGATAATTTCGTCTGTTATGTCGGATAACTGATGTTTGTCTTGCTTGAATTTGATTTTAGGTTCTTCGCCGTCGCATAGCCGGGTGATATTGTCGGCATGCTTATAAAGGATAAGCAGGGTAATGAAAAACAGCGGCGGAAACGCATCCATGTTTTTTAGAATCAAAATTGAATATAACGGAGCCAAGGTGATTGAAATAATTGATGCCAGTGAGGAGTAACCGTAGAAGTTGGCAATCAGCAGCCAGGTTGCAATAACCGCAGCGCCTGCAATCAGGTTTAAGCCAAGAATAGCGCCCAGAGCTGTCGCAACGCCTTTACCGCCCTTGAAACCGAAAAATACCGGGTACATGTGTCCTAATACGGCAGTGAAACAGACAAATCCCTGGGTAGTTAAGCCGGCTCCCAGTATTTTGGCCAGGATGACAGGGATAACGCCCTTAAGCATGTCGGTAACCAGTACCATAATTGCATATTTTTTTCCGGCCAGTCTCAGGACATTGGTTGCGCCCGGATTTTTGGAGCCTTCGCTGCGTGGATCCGGTAAGCCGAACAGTTTGCTGACAATAACTGCTGAGCAAAAAGAGCCGCAAATATAACCAATAGCAATTAATAAAAAGAATAACAGAATCTCGCCCATGACGTCTCCTGGTCAAATAGAAGCGCTATTATCATTGAAAGCGGGAGTAATGTGAAGAATAAATTAAATTCATATAACAAGCTCACATTGATGGTAAATTTTGATTACTCTGCGCTTTATCAAGGCTACTGGTTGTATCCGGGCTTGATTGCAATGCTTTGATTGTATCTCGTGGAATATTAAGTAGCGTCAATAGGAGAGAACAGGCGAATTTAATAAAATTCAAAGTGGCTGTTAACGCGGTAAGTATTATATTACCCACTGAGTTAACACTGTCTGCCATTTTACCTTTTAATAATAGATAAGGGATTTCAAGGGCATAACAGAGGGTTTCTGCAACTTGTAACAATGCGGTAACGAGCTCTATTCCGCCAATTTTAGCATACGCACGGGAGCGGATTGTTTCAGGCTTCTTTTTCTGAAGATTTTTTTTCTGCCTTTTTTTGCCGATTCTGATCGTGGAGGCGGCGTCTTTAAAAAAATGACTGGGACGGCTCATAATGAGGGTTTAAAAATGGACTGTATGGCCATTATTGTAGCGAAAACCTGCCGGAGTGTCAAAAATAAGGCAGTCTTGTTGTTTGATGTGCATTAAGGGAGGTGCAGATTGAGTCCGGGAATATTTTTGAAACCAGGGCGACTCAGGTAATTACCTGTTCTGGTAAAAACATTTCCTGTAAATTATTAGTATAGCGCCTGCCAAATTCAGTCACTTGCCAATGTTTGTCATTTAATGTAATCAAACCAAGGCTGGCTGCTTTTTCAAGACGAGGTTGCAGCAATTCTGAATCAAGCCCGGTACGCTCAGTGAAAAGAGACAGCGGAATCGGTTGCTGCAGGCGGGTAGTATTGAGCATGAACTCAAAGGGGAGAGAGTCTGCGGATAGCAGTTCACTGGCGGCCATGATCTGCTTGTCTGGATTGAGGTAATCCGTGGGTTGCCGTTGCTTTCGGGTGCGATAGATTTGATGGGGAGCAGAAACAGTTAATTTTCCATGAGCTCCAGCGCCTATGCCGTAATAATCGCCAAATAACCAATAATTCAGATTGTGACGGCTCTGGCGTCCGGGTTTGGAAAAGGCTGATATTTCATAACGTTGGAAACCGTAGGCGGCCAAGCGCTCAAAACCTTCCAGCTCCAGCGCTTCATTGGTATCTTCATCAGGCAGCTGGGGTTGTTGTTTGTAAAATATAGTATTCGGTTCGATCGTCAGCTGATACCAGGATAAATGTTCTGGCTGATGAGTCAGTGCTGTAGTCAAATCTGCCAGCCCTTCGGCGGCAGACTGGCCAGGCAGGCTATGCATGATATCAATATTCAAATTGTCAAACCCGGCACGGCGTGCGGTTTCTATCGCTTTATGCGCTTGTTTGTCGTCATGGATGCGGCCAAGAGTTTTCAGTTTATCGGCATTAAAACTTTGTATTCCCAGCGAAAGGCGGTTAATACCGGCTTGCCGGTAATCATTAAATCGCTGTTGTTCGACGGTGCCGGGATTAGCTTCCATCGTGACTTCAAGCTCAGGCGCAAACGTCACATGTTTTTGCAGCTCGGTCAACAGAGAGTGGTAAGCATCGGCTGATAACAGGCTTGGCGTTCCGCCGCCGATAAAAATGCTATGGATAAACCGGTGCGGAAAATGGCTTAAATCTTGCTTGAAATCAGCCAGCAGCGCGTCGATATAATGTTGTTCAGGCAATTGCCCGGGGCTTTTGTGAGAGTTGAAATCGCAATAAGGACACTTGCGGATGCACCATGGAATATGAATATAAAGCGATACGGGTAGCATTGTATTAAAAACGGGCTGGCTTGTTAATGCTTGCAATAGTATCATGAATTAAGGTTTACCGGCAAAACAGAAAGGGTATAATGCGTGAAAAACCGTTATGCAAGGTCGGAGGCGCGCAGTATTGCTGCGTTGTTATTAGTTAAACAGTGGTTAAAGAAGGATAAGAATAATGAGTAACCGTGTAAGAGTAGCAGTCACTGGGGCAGCAGGCCAAATTGGTTATGCTTTACTGTTTCGTATCGCTTCAGGGCAGATGTTCGGACCCAATACCGAAGTTGAGTTGCAATTACTTGAACTGGAGCCGGCTCTGCCTGCGCTGGAAGGCGTTGCAATGGAGCTGGATGACTGCGCATTTCCTTTGTTGAAAAAAATTGTCTGTACGGCTGATTTGAATCACGCAATGGACGGAATTAACTGGGCATTGCTGGTGGGTTCAGTGCCTCGTAAACAAGGCATGGAGCGTTCTGACTTACTGCAGATTAACGGCGGTATCTTTACTAAACAAGGTAAGGCTATTAATGATCGCGCTGCTGATGATGTCCGTGTGTTTGTAGTTGGTAACCCATGTAATACGAACTGTATGATTGCCATGCACCATGCGCGTGATATCCCAAATGACCGATTCTATGCGATGACGACGCTTGATGAGCTGCGTGCCCGCACTCAATTGGCTCAAAAAGCTGGTGTTGATATTACTGCTGTCAGCAATATGACTATCTGGGGCAACCATTCAGCAACTCAGTACCCTGATTTTTATAACGCTAAAATTAATGGCAAATCCGCTGCAACAGTGATTACTGATGAAAGCTGGTTAAAAGACACATTTGTCTCGACTGTACAACAGCGCGGCGCTGCGATTATTAAAGCCCGTGGCGCTTCATCTGCAGCTTCTGCAGCTAACGCGGCTATTCAGGGTGTCAATCATCTGGTGACTGACACCAAAGCAGGCGAGTCGTTCTCAATGTGCCTGAGCTCTACTGGCCAGTACGGCGTTGATGAAGGTTTAATCTTCTCATTCCCTTGCCGTCGTGATAACGGTAACTTGAGTGTTATTGAAGGTTTGCCGCTGAATGAATACGGTAAAGCCAAATTCGATGCTACGCTGAATGAGTTGCGTCAAGAGCGTGATATGGTAAAAGAGTTAGGTTTGCTGGACTAGCAGCTGGTTTGGCCTGAGGAGGGGCGCAAGCCCCGTCTCGAAGGCTTGCGTTGAGACTTCGAGACAGCGCTTCTTCAGCCCAGACGGATTTTACCTTTCTACTCTGGCACACAAGACGGATTGCAATTATTAGGATTAATACTATTTGCATCGCAGGCATTTTTAGCCAAAGCCATTGCCTGATCCTGAGTGGGCGCAAAATACGACCAATGCTCATTACGCAGGTTGCTTACCACACAATGCCAGCGTCCGCCTGAAACGCCGTTGTCAAAGCAGACTGGATTACAATTAGCGATGTTATAGCTGTTATTATCACAGGCGGTTTGCGCCATACCTTGCGCTGCTGATTGAGTTGGTGCGGTAAATGTCCAATGCTCGCCACGTTTGTTTGCCACATTACATACCCAATTGGCGTGAGCGGCAGAGCTGATTAAAATTAACGCTGATACAACGGCTGAAATTGTTTTTATTTTCATGGTTAATCCCCTCAGTTAAATATAACCTCGGCACAGAATTGCCTCACCGCAGGAACCTGCAAGATAATTTTGTGCAAAGAATATTACGGCCTTTTCAGTATAGATAATATTCAGTTGTCATTGCAAACGAAGTGAAACAATCCAGCATGGAAACATTAAGCAGTTGGCAGCGCTCCGGACCTTTATTAATAGCCTTTCACAATATCCAGGCCAAAGGGGGCAAATATCTCCTTACCGTTAATCATTACTTGTACAAACAATTTGACGAATCCAGCCTTTTCAGGCTCTAAATGAAATTCAAGTACAGGACCGCCTCTGTCAGTCATATTCACTGGCTCAGGCCCCATAGGGTGGATATGTACCAGTGATTCCAGATCATCGCTAAAGCCGACAATATGGGCATAGGCGCCCATGATTGGTTCCAGGTTTTTGACTGGCTGTCCTTGGGAATCAAAAATTTCTACTTTACCCATGGATGGTTCGCCTACGATCAGGGCAGGGGTATTGAACGAGAGTTTGAAGGTATAACCATTCACGGTAGCAGTCATGGATGGGACGCGCTTGATAATTGCCGGTTTAAATTTACCAAAGGGCAAAATCGATGAAAGAATAAGCTGTTTTCTGGTCTTTTGCGGAGTAATATCAAGCCATAAGGTGTAATTGCCAGTACTCCTTTTGGCATCAAAAGTGATTTTATACACGCCGGGCTTGTTCGTTGCTACCGGATGGACATGGCTATAATCTTCCAGGCTGTCATCAATAATCATGGCATGGATGCGTTGCGTGTGTACCAGCGCAAGTTCTTCAAAAATTACCGGCGCTTTGGTTTCTTTACGAAGCAGGCTGAAGGTGACCGTGCGTTTATTGTCATGAATAGTCAGACCAAGGATATAAATTTCCATATCCGGCTGTTGCAGCTGCGGAGCAATCTTCATTTTTTTAGTACGGTGCTCATGCGTTTCATAACCGCGATCAATTGCATGTATTGAAGACGCAGCCAGAGCCAGTACCAGAAAACCGAGTAGTCTTAGCATAGAGATATGATTCACAACAATGAAAAAACGGCGTCAAGCAGCATAATGGACACTACCTTGGATTTCCCCTGATGCTTTACGCCGGGAGTCTGCTTATCAGATTCAGGCCATTTCTTCTGAAACTGATTCAGCTGTTACTACAACATTAGAGGCATGCAGACCGCGATCCCCTTTTTCCAGTGTATAGCTTACTTGCTGTCCTGGAACAAGAGTTTTGTATCCTGTGCCGCTAATTGCAGAAAAGTGAACGAAAATATCTTCGCCGCCATCTGCCGGCATAATGAATCCCCAACCTTTGGCGTTATTAAACCATTTAACTTCGCCCGTAGCCATAAATCCTCCTTTTTGCTTAAGCATCAGCTATTGTTTCTGAATTTCAATAGCCGCATTCATCCATAAACGACCCATAAACCATATGGGATAATTCAACATAGCGCAAAACAGGGAGAACTAACAATAGTTTTTTTTATTTTTTTGCAAAAAAATTTGTTTTCATTGTCTGTATTTGCATTATCAATAAAAAGGGCGGCATAATTGCCGCCTGTTTTTGTCTGCGGCTGTTATCCATGTCCGAGCTTTTTAAGATTGATCCACGTTTATTGGCAAGTTCAATTGCGGTTGCAGAAGGCAAGCTGTCAACTATTCTGCTTAAAAACAATCGTCATTTCCCCTGGTTAATTTTGGTGCCCCGCGTGAGTAATTGCAGTGAAATTATTGATTTGAATCAGCAGCAGCAAATTGTGTTAATGCAGGAAATTTCTCGGGTTTCCTCGCAAATGAAAGTTTTTTTCCAGCCAGATAAATTAAATATTGGCGCATTGGGTAATATTGTTAATCAGCTTCATATACATATTATTGCTCGTTTTAAACACGATGAGGCCTGGCCGCATAGCCTTTGGCAGGCGGGGATTGTTGATGAGCCGTATGGTAGTGAGGAGCTGGGTGAGTTGGTGAACCGGCTTCGCTCTTTATTTAATTAAGAAAGGAGTGTTAGGCTTTACAGCACTCCTTTAAAAAATACATTCATACTCTCTAATATGCTTTTAATATAATCAATCTATAATTAAAATAATCAAATTGAAAATGGAAAGATTATGCCTGATTTACCCCAGCAAATTACCACAGCATTTTTATCGCCCGCTGAAGGTATTCAACAAACCTTTTCTTTTATAGAGCCTAAAACCGGTGGTATTCATGTCGGTGGGGTTTATCAGGATGAAGCCGGGCAACGTTGGTTGTTTAAACCTTCTGAGCCAATTGATGCGGTAAGAGAAGTTATCGCCAGCCAGATTTATCGGCAACTTGCCGGCCCGGATAATGCGCCTGAGGTGTGTTTAATAAAGCAACCTCCGCCGGGCCAGTGGATGGTTGCTTCCAAATGGTGTAATGATCTGCAGCCCTTTTCCACGACTGCGCCGGGCATGGAAAAAATGCTTATTGCTTCCTTTGTTGCTGGCGATGTCGATTGTGTTGCAAAAAATATTGCGGCCAGAAATGGGAATACTTTTCGTTTTGATTTTGGTGCGGCATTAAGGCTCAGGGAAGACGATGAGAGGGAAATTAACCTGACCGCAAGTCTTTATGAGATAGCGCGAAAAACCGGTTTTGACTTTTTAAAATCAGGTCAACATATTGATCCGCAGAAATTGGTTACCGAATGCAGCCAGTTACCCGAACTGGCAATTGATTGGCAGCAGTGGCAGACAATTTATGATGAAGCGCTGCAACTGGCGAATGGGGTTGATCCGGAAGAAGCAATTGCGAATCAGCAAAGGTATGTTGCACAAAGGCTGCAAGTGATACAGAACCTTGCAAATTCAAATCAGAATATTCCGCCACTGAATGATTTGACTACAGAAGAGCAGGCTGTTTATACCTATCTGGTTAAATTTTATCAGACGGTTGCGCCTTTTATGAAGCCAATTAATCCCGAGAGTTATGTCGAAAACAATGCCAGACAGCATTTCAACCAGTGGAAACAAACAGGAAGACACCCTGCCTGGTATTGTGATTTGGTTAAAAGCTCGCTACAAGAACTAGGCCACAGCCGATTTTTACAAGAAAATGGTATTCCAGCTAGTGCCGATGTTGAAAAAATCAGGCTTGCACAAACAATTGAACAGAGCGAGCCTATATGTTCTTTATCTTTAATTCAGAATGAGCACGAGCATCCAGAGCATCGGGTGCTTGCATCATTACTGGTTCATATTAACGGCGAGCTAAAACGTCTGGAGGCGCAAAACTCCCCGACAGCAGCATCTGCTTATTCCAGGCAAGGGAGCGGCGATAAAATAGCCTTGTACACTCAGTTGGCCCAAGAAATCAGGCAGACATTACAAGAGCCGCAACTAAAGACGGAAACTGTAACCAATTTCATTAACCAGACTGCAATTATATCGCACCATCGTCGGCATCGAACCGTGGATAAGGCTGTTGGATTTTTTTCTGCCGGGTTTAAAAATGTTGAAAGCAGTTCATGGACCAGTTATAAAAAATTTATCAGGGATCTTAATTCTATCAACAATAAGCTTCCCGATACGCTTAAAAATAGCCTGAATGATAGCGTTAACAAACCAGTTAAAGCGACTATTCCTTATAAAAAAGGCGAGGATATGGAAATTACGGTTAAAGGGTACGATGATTATCGGGCAAATAAGTTATAATTTGCCCGATCATTTGATATTAACGGTATTGCTCTAACGGTTGCTGATCCGGAAACAGCTCTGAGAGAGGAACTGAAAAGCCATTTTCCCGCACAATACGGGCGTGGCGGCGTTGCAATTGGCGCGGTTCTTCCACACCGCAAGAGTGGCAGATAATAGCAATTTCGTGAGCCATGTTATTCGCATAATTATAGACTCGCTCGGCCTTATCCTCGATAACCAGACCGCGTTGCAGATTGGGATTGTGGGTTGCCACACCGGTTGGGCAAGTATTTTTATGGCATTGCATAGATTGGATACAGCCCAGAGCAAACATAAAACCGCGTGCTGAATTCACAAAGTCTGCACCGGCGCAAAGCGCCCAGGCAACATTGGCCGGGGTAATTAATTTGCCGCTGGCAATAACCCGGATCCGTTTGCGCAGATTATAAGTCACCAGAATATCAACTAAACGCGGCAGTGACTCCTGAATCGGAATACCCAGATAATCCATTAACCCCTGAGGCGATGCACCCGTACCGCCGTCTGCACTGTCGAGAGTGATAAAATCAGGCGCAAATTGCACACCGCGTTTATGGATAGCCAGACATAAATCATGTACCCACTCATAACTGCCCAGTACGAATTTACAGCCAGTCGGTTTACCGGTTACCCGGCGGACATGTTCAATGGCATTCAATAATTCTTCAACGTTACTGATATCAGTATGGCGATTAGGACTAATTGAATCGGTGTGCGGCAGAATACCGCGAATTTCAGCCACTTCTTCGGTTACTTTGACTGCTGGCAGGATACCGCCTTTCCCGGGTTTGGCGCCCTGACTTAATTTGATTTCAAACATTTTCACATTGTCGTGGGCAGCCAATTCACGCAAACGGGCGTCAGACAGATTGCCGTCTCTGTCTCTGACCCCGTATTTCGCGGTGCCTATCTGAACAACCACATCACAGCCTGATTCCAGATGATAAGGTGAAACACCGCCTTCGCCGGTATTCAGCCAGCATCCTGCTTTTTTTGCGCCGAGCGATAAAGCGCGAACAGCGGGTTTTGAGATGGCGCCATAGCTCATGGCGGAGATGTTAAAGATATGGTTGGAGGAATAGGGTTTGGAGCAGAATGGGCCAATGATCAGCGGTTCTATAGTTGCCTCATTGGTTCCAAGCGGAGGAAACGGAGCGCTAACGAAGTATACTGTACCAGTCAGATTGAGCGGACGGGTAGAGCCAAAACCAATGGTGGTATCGATGTTTTTTGCCGCCCGGTATACCCATGAGCGCTCTGCGCGATTAAACGGAAGCTCCTCCCGGTCGCCGGCAAAGAAATATTGACGGAAAAATTCGCCAAGGTATTCAAACAGATAACGAAAATGTCCAATAACTGGGAAATTACGCAATACTGCGTGTTTTTTCTGGGTTTTGTCATGAAGATAAACGCTAAACAGGATTATAGCCAGCGTGACGCCAAAAACGATGAGCAGGAGCTCGTCAAGCTCCAGGGCGCGTAAAAAGAATACGTCTTTTCTTTTTAAATCAAGTTCTTCCATTTTTTTAAAATCCAAGTCCCTGGGAAAGCATTTATTATAAAGCTATTTAAAGTGAATGTAACGCTGGAGATTTCCGAAGAAGGATGTAATTTCGTCCAATGTATGCAAAGAGTTGATTTCAGTGATCATTTCATGTCGGCGCAATAATATGCATACTGATCTATAATAATCATATCGATCCCAAATAAAACCAGCAGAATGCCTAATCTGAACGATTTATATTTAAGGGAAAAAACCAGCGAACAAAAATACAGCGCTACACCGCAAGGCAGTATCGATATCAATCGGCTGTTAAGAGGCTTGCCTTATTGGCGTAACAATACGCTGGAGGTTAATTTAAAACCGAAAACGCTAGTTTTAGCTGATTGGCGTGCTGCAAACTGGGCAGAAGAAAAAAGAGAGAAAATCAAGTCGCTCATCCGGGCACTGCTTGAAAAGCAATTTCCCATCTACATCTGGCAAGACTCACGTCTTCTCCAGCTAAGCACGGATAACATCGAGTTACTAGACGATCCGCAAATCAGAAAAAATATCACGCCAGTTAAGAACGAAGATATTTTAAAAAAGACAGCAGCTGATTATAAACTAGGGCATGATCAAGTTCATATTGTTAACGATTACTGGCTTGACTCTTTACTGGACGAGCAAGCTGATCCCAATGAGCATTATCTTGATCAATGGGATGTCGAATACTTTATTTCTTCCGGCTATCCCTTTTTTGATGTACATTTGGATGAAAAGCTGGCAGCCTTTTTACCTCAATGCTCTCCTTTGGTTACAACGATAGTTCATAGTTCCTTTTCCGATAATGCAAATGCACTGCTAAAGCAATTAAACACCCTAATGCCGCAAGCAAAATGCCTGACAAAAATCAAACGCCTTACACTCAATAAGTATAACTTAAATGTTTTGATAGAAACTGGAAGCATTGAATGCAATGGTTTTATATTTAATATTGAACAGCTTGCTGATCTTGAAGAATTGCGGTTAGGTGATTTAGATGATAGAGCAATAGCCAGGCTCCCTGAAATCCTGGCAAAAACCCCAAAATTAAAGAAACTGCTTTTCGCATCCTATATCTCTGATTTTACTGTAACGCATCCCTGCTGCCTTCCTGCCCTTGAAAACATTACAATGAGATACAGTGGCTTTGACATAGACGATGGTTTTATCAAGAATCTGCTCGCGCCTAACGCAAGTACCCTTAAAATATTTCAAACCAGTTACTGCAGTTTTAACCTAACCCAAATTGAAAAAATGTCATTACCCCGATTGGAAGAACTTAGTCTTTGTGATGCTGAGGTTACGGACAATCAGATAGAGGCGTTTCTGGCAGGTTGCCCTAATCTAAAAAAATTAAATCTTCTGACAAAAGCCTGCCGGAATAACAAAGAAAGTTTATCAATACCCAATCAAAAATTTAAATTAGTCAGCCTTAGTATCCCTGAAGCTAATACAAAAACCTTCCTGCTCGATAAAGAAACAAGCAAGCATTTAAAAGAGCTTACCCTCTCAGGTGCATTTAATGGTGAAGTATGGGGTGCGTCTGCTTTGCCTGCCCTGCATACGTATAAATTGGAAAAGGTAACTAAAAAGGGAGCTTTTAATACAGATACGCCGCTTCCTGAATGGCCCACACTTAAACAGTTCTCGCTAGATGAATGCGTTATCTACCCAGAACAATTGCAAAATTTTTTGCAAGCCCTACCCAATATCAAGCGCTTGTCTATCTTAAACTGCGATGGGCTACGCAAAGATGCGACCATCAAATTATTTTTAAATGCTCTCGAACATCTTGAGATTTCATGTACGCATATTAAAGAAGGTGTTTTTCAAAGTATCTTTAGCCAAATTCCCAATTTAACTGCACTTAGCCTGGATAAGACCGGCATAGTGCCCCTGTATATGGGAATACTTAGCCTGTCAAAGTTAGAATATTTAAATCTCCGTGATGTTACTCTTACAGCAGAAAACCCGCAACAATCCGTAAAAGGCTCCTCGAGGCTCAAAAAAATTGCCCTTAAACATGTCAGAGGTTCAATTTCTGAGCTAGTGAGTGCCTTTGATTTTGATAATCTGGAAGAACTGACTATCGACACCTGCGGTATTGATGACAAAACCTTGTTGACGCTTATAGCCAAAGCCCCCAGATTATACCTTATTCGGATAACTAATTGTCCATCGCTTTCAGCCGAGTTAAGACAAAAATTTGAACGGCAAAAATTGGACTGGGAAAGCATTAATCATATAAGAAAAGAGTTTAGCCAGAGTTCAAATAATTATGCTCCACCAGACACTCAAGAGTTTGCTCCAGGAACTCAAGAACTTTCTTTAACGGCAACACCACCGATTTATGAAAACCACCAGCATAAACTGGATGCAGACACCAAACCTGACCCTGATAAAGAGTTTAATGTCGAACGTGTCTTTTATGCGCTTGATGGGGGTAACCCGCCTGATGTGAGTAAGGAGCGTCATGCGGTATTTAATGCCTATAGTGTTAACCCTGATCCTTGTAACGTCAATGATGCGTTCACTATCTATAATAAAGGTGAACTTGATCTTGTCGAACGGCCTGCCATTGCCTGTCAAGGCGATATTTTGGCCTTGGAAAAAACGCTTGCCAAAGTCAAAAATGGCCGGCGATTTTATGGTAAGCAGGTGCTGCATTTAACCCATAAATGGCAGGCTGTTCGCTCATTATCCGCCAATGAAAACGTCACTCATTACCATGTTGAACCAGGGCCTGTAGAGATGGCCTATTCTCAACGTGATAACCTGTATTATATCCGTACTACAGGGAAGCCTGTTGAAACGGTTCTGGATTTTTTGGTAGAAGTACCAAATAGTAACTTTTCCGTGCCAAATGAAGTAAAAGAACTGGCGCAAACAGTTAGGCAGTATAAGGTAGCTGAACTCAAGCTGCCTTCCGGTCCGCTTACGGGTCAGGAATACCTTACAGCTATTGAGCAACAACAAGCAGGTGCATGCCGCCATCGCGCCCTTGCTTTCTGCGATTTGCTAAAACAACAATGCCCTGATATTCAAGCCCGAATAGTAGAGAATGGTTGCCACGCTTATGTGGAAACTTTGCATAATGGGTGTTGGGTAGCGCATGACTTGGGCGGCTATCCGGCCAAAGTAAATATTCATGATAACCTTAACCGTAAGCCTACGGCTTCACAACCTTCGCAGTCAGAAATTCCTGCACCATTAGCAGCAAAAATACACGAACAACAACCGGATAACCCGCCCCTGCGGGCGAATAAAGCGTTAGAAAATTACTTCACGACATGGAAAGAAACCACGCTGCCGCTTACCGAGCCTGTATCATTTTGCCAGACCTTATTAAGCAAGGAACACAAAAAATTATTGGTACGATGTGATTCAGAGGAACAGGTAAACGCCCTTGGATTAACATTACAAACGCAGTGCGTTGCCCGCTCGCGGCCAGTTTTTTATATCAATTCAGCAGAGGATTTAGTATGTTCAGCGCCTTTTGTCAAAAGCCTTAATGGCAAAGGAGTGATCACAAAAGGTCCGGGTGGCCCTTTGTTTGATTTCCTCCAGGCCCATAATGATCCAGCCAATCCACCGGTTCTGGTGGTCAATTATGATAAATTCAGCGACGATGATTTAATCTGTTTTAATGGCTTGCTCGATGATAAACGCCATGCCGATGGCACCGCGCTGCCTAAAGGCGCCCTGGTGATTGGGATACAAAACAAGAATAAACCAACCTGTTATCAAGGTAGTGATTTTTATTCCCGTTTTGAGCAGTGCATCGCTTGCAGTGTGCCGCTTGAAAACCTTAAAGCAAGTTATCCAGCTTTGTCTGTCTCATCAGCTATTCCCAACGACAGCATCCCTATTCAACTATTTAACGGGGCAGACTGGAAGGAACGTCTGCTGGGGGGATGGATAATTAAAGGCCAGGATTTGATTTTCCAACCTGGCAGCCTTGCAGAAGCCATTGAATCCGGCAAGCCGGTAGTGATCGAAAACGGGCCGTGGGATGATCCGGAATTTGTCTATTTCTGGGAGCAGGCAAAAACGCTTGGCGAAATCAGGCACGGCAACGAACGGATTAAATTACCAGAGAATTTCTCATTAATTACAAAAAAGGGATATGACTGGGCGTCACTGATAAACCAGGTGCAATGGCAGGAGGGCTTAAGTTCAGAGGCCCTCCCGTTAAACCCTGGGAAACTCTATAATTTTTTACAGCAGTATCATTGCGATAATAAGCGGGAAACACTTGATACGGTTCAAGGCCTTATCGCAGACTCGGCGAATAAAACATTGGCAGTCAACCTGACCCGTAAACTCACAGAAGATCAATGGGCGCTATTGCTCGCCGAATGCCAGAAACATCAGGTGCGCTTGCAAGTTCATTGCACAACCAGCCTTGATTTACCGCCTGAGCTTAAGGCGCCTGCACTAAAATCACCGCCTTATGCGCTTAATGCAGACCAGGTTAAGATCATTGAAAGCAGTGATCTCGATGCCAGTGTCGCCACGCTCACTGCGGCCGATCCGGAGGCGGTTGTTATTGATATCTCAGAGTGTGCCCCGCATGAATTGATTGAACATATTCATTGTCATCTGGATGAAAAATCGCTGGCTTTTAAATTTTGGAAGGAAGGGCGTACCTTGCCAAAGATGTTAGCCGCTAATAAACAGATCATTCTCAAAGGGCGTTTTAGCCGGGAAATGGCCGATGCGCTATCACCCTGGCTGCTTAAATCAGGTTCCGGTCAATTAACGCTGGTTACGGATAAAGCGGAATATTTTCACTATTTGCCAATCACACGCCAGTCAGTTACTGCAAGCGATAAACTGACTATCTTGCAAACAGAGTATACTGAGAGTGAAATTACCTGTCTGGATCAGCACTATTATGACAACGAGGGGTTAGCCCAATTAAAAGCAAGGCTCCAGTATTTACGAGCTAATCCAGAAGCAAACAGTGATAAAGCCTGGCAAGGTATTACCGCTCTTCCAGCTTACACCCAATTACCAGATTTTGATTTGACAAACAGTGCAGCTATTGCCAGTGCTTTTAATGCAAGCCGCCTTAAAATAATTAATCAGGTCTTGTCCTATGCCCCCTATGCGCTTTTAACTGGTCTGACTGCAGTGGGGAAAACGACATTTATTAAGGAGGTATTAGAGCCCTCGGGCGTTAAAGTTCATTATGGGGAAAATAACTTGCGTGCCTGGGCTGAAGATACATCAGACACGCTTAAAGTGCTGTTTATTGATGAGGCCAATATCGGCTCCAATAACTGGTCTATGTTTGAAGGCTTATTCAATAAACCGCCAACGATATTGATTGATGGCATATTGCATCCTTTAACTGACAACCATAAAGTCATTTTTGCAGCCAATCCGCTAAACTATGGCGGCGAACGTATCTTGCCTGCCTTGTTTAAACAGCATGGTAATGCGATTGTATTTGAACCTTTGCCAGCAGAGGCAATTTATGAAGATAGCCTGAAACCAATTTTTGCCAATACAGCCTGTGCTGGCAAAGCCGAGGCAATTGCACACAAAATTCTGGCTGTCTATCGTTTTCTGGTTGAATGCTCAACAACCGAAGTGCTCATTTCGCCACGCGAATTACAAATGATGGCGCTGCTAACGGCCAGCTATCATGCCAAACACCCGGAGAGCGACCCGCTGATTTTGGCAGAACATTATGCCTGGCAATTAGGACTGGCCTGTGTGCCTTCGCACAGGAAAAATGCCTTTAATACCGAATTTAAGCCGAAAACGCAATTTGTTCATGCGCCAGCGCACCTTAATTCCGAAGTAAAAACCAAATTCATTATCACGCCATCCCGCCAACCCCTTTGCCAGCAACTCGATGATTTGCTTAATTTGCATGACTTTCGTCAGCAAGCCACTAATTCAGTAAAAAAATTTGGCGGATTGGGCGGAATGATTATCGAGGGTGATCCGGGGGTCGGTAAAAGTGAGCTGGTCATGGATCGCTTGCTTGCCCATGGGTTTAAAGAGGCGTATATGGGTGATGCCGTGGTTCCCGCAAAAGCGTTTTACCGTATGCCAGTGAGTATGTCGCCTGCCGAGAAGGAAGCGCTGCTTAAAAAAGCGTTTAAGCAAGGCGCGTTTGTTATTGCCGATGAAATCAACAGTTCTCCAATGATGGAGCGTTTGAATAATGATTTGCTGTCGGGAAATTTACCCAATGGAGAAAAACACGGGCAGCCAGGCGGCGCCTTGATTGGTACGCAAAATCCCATCACCCTTGCTGGCCGAAGGCCGACAGGTACCGCTCTCGCTCGGCGGTTAATCAATACCGGGCTCCAGCCATTAGCGGGTGATGAAATGCTCGCTATTGTTAAAGAGAAGGGCATCGAAGAGGAAATGGCACAGGAAATAATAAGGGTATTTGAACAGCAGGCCGAGTATGCACGCCGCCACAACAAGCAACCTGCTCCAACTTTTCGCCATTTAATGCGGCTGACAAAACATATTATCAAAGGCAAAATTAAAGCAGAGGAATTGTTAGAAAGAGCAGCGCCCATAAACAAAACGGTTTCTCCATGCGATTTTCCAGCACCAAGTGCTGTTGCAGCACCAGACCCGGTTGCAACATCTGGTACTGCTCCAGTACCAGATCCGGTTCCAGCATCAGACGCTGTGCCAGAATCCGTATTATCTGAAGAAGAAGCCAAACCGTCCAACCACAACGCGCTGCCACATTCCACCGCAACACAAGCAGCAGCAACGCAACAGGATAAACTACTTGAACTCCTGATTGGCATTTGCAGCAATGACAGCTATTGGGAGAAGTTCACCAGGGTTGGTAAAAAACCCAGGGGCGTGATAGAGCTTCAGGGTTATCTCAACCTCGAAAACCCTGCTTGTATCGACTCAATCAGTAAGTTGTGTGCATTCAAATACAGTAGGTATTTACAATTCTTCCATTATCACGCTCGCGGACGCAATACCACAACTAATGAACTCTATCGCATTTTATCCCAGCTAAAAAATAAAGATGACGCCACCCTGACCAAAGTTATACAAGAGCTGGAGGCTTTTCAACAACAGCAGGCCAATATGACACACAGGCTTTAATATGCTCCCATAAGCTATACTGCCGCTGTTTTTAAACTATACTGTATGTATCATAATAATTCATTGGTTGCTATGTCACTAAAAGACACTATTCAACAGGCTCGGGCGCAAATAGTAACGCATTTGGAAGCGAATTTGTCTGATGCTGTAATAGAAAAAATCAAGTTTGATTTAAGCGCACTGCCATATACCGATATTAAACAGGATGCGCCACAGGTTGCTGCTGTCAAAACGTTGCTTAATTCGCTTTATTACGCCGAGCAGATTGTGAACGGCCTGGAGAACAAAAAAGCCGCACTGGGCAATATGGTCTTGAGTCCGATACAAACTGCCAAATCATGTTGGAACCTTTACCAGACCGTCTGTAATTTTAGCGTTATTATATCGGAGGCAGGCGGTTTGCTTGGCCCGGATATTGATTTATTACAACCGGTTTTGACGGAGACGTTGCAACTTGTCGAGCAATCCGCTGCCTGGGAACAGATTAAGCAGTTTGATGCGGTCAATAATTCGGGCGCTATGCTTGCTGCGGGAATTAATGCTTTAAAGCCAGCGCCGAAAGCCAGTGTCCAAAGTACTGTAATTGTAGAATTCGCAAACCAGATCCCCGGTATTCTTAATCAGATTAACCAGGCTCTCAACAATAAAGGGGAGAGTAGAAACATCGGATTATCTCAAGTGCAGCTTGACGCAATGAGCAGGGTGGCTGATATTGCATTTGATGATAAACTAATGGGTAATGTATCACTAAATCGATTTGCAAAAACTGCTCAAGGGTTGCAAGAGCTTATTAATCAAATCAATACTGAAAAAGATAGCCTTACTGAAGAAACCAGAGCGCATTTTAAATCGCTGCTTAAGCAAAATATCAGTGATTTATTATGCCTGCTTGATGAAATCGAGTGTACCAACTATTTAAAAGCAGGGATTCTCAGCAACCCTTTACTGGCTGCGCTTGCAAAACAGTTAGGACTGGAAGTGGTTGAGGAGTGCATCAAGCGTAGTCAAAAACAACGCCTGGAAGCGCTGGGATATCATAACATTGCTGCTCAGGAAGCGATTAATGAAGTCGACCGGCTTCAGGGGCAGAGTAATAAATTTTTCAGCTTACTGAGGAAATACGAGGGGCAGCGTTTAAGCGCTTTACCGGCCAAGACCCGTAATTTGTTACGCCAGTATTATAAAGATATTCAGCCTGCTGTTGCTCATCAAAATTTGGAACTGGATAAAATGTTTGTGGAGGCGTTAAACGATGAAAAAAGCCCACAATCAATTTGGGACCATTTGAAAAAATTCAATGTAACGTTAGTCGAATTTCTTTCTCAGAATGAAACCAATCATTATGATAAATTGCAGACTGGCGTTAATGAGTATTATAAATCACAAAAAGATAGCCAGGTATTAAAACAGGATGTTATTGTGAGCGCGCGGCACAAGCTCCAGGGAATACGCTTTAATGAGCTGCGGCCTTACTCGCACAAAAGTAAACTTGAATTATTTGAGGTTTCTCCGGAAACACAACGGGCTCAGAACAAATTGGTCCTGGACAGTGTTAACGCAGTTACCCAGTGTGCCAGGCAATTAACCTGGTATCTGACAGAACGACCCGCTTCGGGCCCTGGTTTTTTTCAGCCCGCTAAAGTAGAACTCGATGCGATCAGAAAAACATACCTGAAAGGGCAGGAGATTATCCATCGTCTTGATCCCGAGTTGGATAAAAAATTTGTCGCCGCGCTCAATACTGGTAACAAGGAGGAACTGGTAGAACTTGCAGCTACTTTAAATTCTGATCAGCTCAGGCATAGTTTGGAGGCGGTAAAAACGTCAGTAGAAGCAATGCGTGTTCCACTTTCCAAACCAGAACCGGTAACCGAATTATTACCCGTAAAACGGTCCTCTTTGAACACTATGCGAGGCCATTTTGCTGCTCTGCAGGAATTAAAAATATCGAAGCTCAGCAGTCAGGCCTTAAAGTATGTGCAAGATGCTCGTGAACCTACTTTGTCAAAGAGAGTGGCTGCACGATTTACCGCGAAATTGCCGCATGTCATTGCGGATGATGATCCGGCCATAGTGCGTCAGGTTAAATTGCTGGAAAATGGTATTCATGAGCTGAACTCGGCTTTAGAGGCGTTTGAGCAAATTAATCCCGAAGCAGGCGTCATGAAATTAATGTGGGGTATGAAAAATGTCGGCATCAAACTTTTAAGTGTAAATTCAGCATTTCAGTCTTTGGCGCCTGAGCTACAAGAGCGTTATAGGGCAGCAGTCGACAAACTTAATGATTTTAAAGAATTGATTGTCAGTAATGAAAATCAATTGACTGGTCTTGCGAATGTTAACAGGCAAAGAACTCAAATAGAAAATGGTATTTATCAATTGAAAGAAGTTGCGCGCTTGATGGCGAAAGGCGAGCGGAAGCTGCGGGTGAATTTGGAGTGGGAACCAGGAAAGACTAAAAATTTTACCCTGGAAGAATTAAGTAATCCTGAAATGATGGATAAGGAAATTCGGAAACTCGTGAATAGCCTCGATAAGCTTTTGCCCCAGCAGGGGGGAAACAGAGATGCGCTAAAAAATATACAAATTGTGAAGCAGCAGCTTTCCAAATTTCTGCAGCGTGTCGGTAGCGCTCTAGGAACTGTTAATAAGGCTGCAATGGAAAAGCTACCGGAAATGAAAGCGCAGTTATACAAAGAAGTGCTCCAGTCTGTAAGTCAGCTTGAAGATGACAACTACCTGAAACCGGGTATTTTGTTAGTGCCTGCGTTGCAGTATGTGGACAAACTGTTTTATTCCCTGGTTATCAATCTCAATTTACCTTATGACGATAAAGTCGCTGTTTTAAAAGATAGTCATTTCATAGATGATTTCCGTCATACCCTGCGAGAACAGCGTAAAGAACTTATTCTCGCAAATCCGAAAAATGAATTGGATCCGTTGATTAAAGCAGATAAGTTAGAGTTTGCTGATACGATATGGTTGCAGCATCTTACCAGTTATGAAAATAATCATGAACAGTTATTGGATGTTGAGTATGGTAAAATACTTGCCAAAGCAATGGCTAAGGCGGGCCAGTTACAATCTCCTTTTCGAGAGCAATTTAAGGGTGAGTTGGATAAATTCTATCAGGAAAATCGCAAGCAACTGCTTGGCAAAGAATATTCGGTAGCAAAATTTACTAAAGACATTGCAAAATTTGAACAGGGGATTTTACCGCAATATCGTTTCCTCCAAAAAGTATGCAGTGGTCTTGATGAATTTTGTAACAATCATAAAGAGATCACTAACACGGAATTGGCAGGTTTTATTGATAAAAAGAAACAGCAGTTTACTGATGCTGCAGTACCTGTCAGTGATCGTTTTCAACAAGCCCATCATCTGGCTAAAGATCCTGAACTTGTTGAAATGTCCAGAAACAGCTCGCTGGCAAGGAAGTTCATTAACTGGATTAAAGATATTGTCTCTGCAGTAACCGCTACCTTTGCTTCTACTGAAAGTCTCGAAAAACGTAAAGCAACTTATATCGTTTCAGCGGTTAAAGAGGTTTATAAAGAAAAAACCAATCTGGAATCCAGGAAGGAGGATTTGTCGGAACCGGAAGTGAAAGCAAATGTTACGCCGGGTGCGTAACGCCTGATCCACTGCTATTAAGTTAAGGAACTTGTCATCCCCGCGCAGGCGGGGATCCATCCCTCAAACGAGGTAAGGAGCAAACTTTAGAAATGGATTCCCGCCTGCGCGGGAATGACAGTACCCTTAACTTAATGGCAGTGACGCCTGATCCCTCTTGGTATTCTGCTATTGGCAAGCTATGATTACTGATTGCTTACCTTATTGATAATATAATGAATTTTCTAAAAAAGAACTGGCTGATCAAACGCTTTGTAATCTGGTCATTTTTATTAAATTCGTTTATTTTTTGCATCGTTGGCGCGGGCTATTTAAAAACGATGCTGGCTTCGGATACCTTGTTTCAAAATTCTTTCTGCCGTTTTGAGAGCCTGCTTGGAAAGGCAGTTGTTATCAGTTTTGCGGTTTTGAATTACCTGACTTATATGATGTTGCTGGCGTTTCTGCCAGGAATGCTCATTTTGCTGATTGCATTATTAATCCCCAATAACCGTTTGATAAAATGCTTAAGCTTTTTGACGGCAGTAATCTGCCTGCTGGCTATTATTGCAGACAGTCAGGTCTACTCCCTGTTTCGTTTTCACATCAATACCACTATCCTCGGCATGGTATTTGACGGCGGTATGTTGGGGATATTTGGTTTTTCGCAACTGGAGCTGGGGTTTTTTGCCATTATAATTGTGCTTGTAGCTTTGCTTGAGTACTGGCTTGTGCGATTGGTCTGGCAAAAGATAGTTATCGCAAACCGTTTTAATATTGAATATACCATCCTGATTATGTGGTTGGGTGTATTTCTGATTTGTTATTTCACCTTAATCCAGTCGCTGAGCAAGTATATGAATATTTTCAGCCAGCAGACACCCAGTTTGCCCTGGTATACTCAGCTGTACTCTTATCTGATTCCCAGCAGCAATGTTGAAGATATTTTATATCGTTATTCGGAGCACAAATATTCACAACCGTTATTTGTTACCGACAAAGTCAAATACCCACTGACGGATATGCAGTGCCGAAAACCTGATAAACCCTATAATATTATCTTGATAATGGTTGATTCCCTGCGTTTTGATGCCCTGCAGGAAAAAGCCATGCCGAACGCGGTTCGCTTTGCCGGCAAAGGTTTGCAGTTTAAGCATCATTTAAGCGGAGGTAATTCAACGCAAGCCGGGATTTTTTCTTTATTTTATTCGTTACCTTCCATGTATTGGAGCGCAATGGCATCCTATCAGGTTGCTCCGGTTTTTATTGATCTGCTCCTTGCTAATGGTTATCAATTCCATATTCTATGGTCGCAAGGTATAAAAAAACCACCGTTCTATAAAACTGTGTTCAATCATATTTCCGATATTGCCTGGAAGGGCGGCGCACCTGGCTATGACATTGGCGACAAAGATCGCTTTATGACCAGTCAGGCAATTAAATTTTTAACTGAGAATACTGCAAAAAAAACAAAACAGCCTTTTTTTCTCAGTTTATTTTATGATGCGGCACATGGCTACTGCGGTAACCAGAGTTATCCTGAAGAATTTAAACCGGCTATTCAATACTGTCTCAGGCTCAGAATGAACAATAAAATTGATCCGCTTCCTTATCATAACCGCTATTTAAATGCCGTAAAGTTTGTTGATGGCGAAATTGGCAAACTGCTTGAAGCAATTGAAAAGCAAGGGTACTTGAATAATAGCATTGTGATTTTAACCTCTGATCATGGTCAGGAATTTAATGATAACCATCAAAACTACTGGGAACATGCCAGCAATTTTACCGATGCCCAGATTCATGTGCCGCTGGTTATTCACTGGCCGGGGAAGAAAGCTCGAATAATTAATTATCAGACTGGCAGTTATGATATCGTACCGACCCTGATGCAGGGTATATTCGGCTGCCGTAATCCGATTAATGACTACAGTATTGGCCAGAATTTATTACTTAAAAAGGAGCGCAAACCTTTTATGCTGGTCGGCAGTTATGTCAATATGGGGATTGTAGAACAGGAAAGACTCACGACATTACAAGTCTCGGGTAATATTATGATTACTGACAAACGGGCGGTACCGATGGAATATGCTTTACCTGATAAGGAAATATTGAAACAGTCAATGTATCTGATGCGGAAATATTATGCCAAATAAAATGCGTTTGGGAGTGTTAAGCCTGTTAGTTGCCAGTGTTATATGGCCAATTTCTGTTGCTGCGTCATTGTTTACTTTCCAGCAGGCAATTATTATTGCCTGGAAGAATAATCCCGACTTACAGGCAGCTATTGACAAGTCAAACGTTCAAAAAGGCAAAGTATTACAATCCGGTTTATATCCTAACCCCTTTTTCCTGCTCCAGGGCGAAGATTTTGGCGGATCAGGAGTTTATAAAAGTTATGAATCTGCTGAAACAACGTTTTCAATTACTCAACCCATACCGCTGGGTAATCGCCTGCATTACTTAAAAAACGCCGCTTATGCTGATTATCTGACAGCAATTGCTGCTATTAACGTTAAAAAATCGGCTATATATCGTGATGTGGGTTCGGCTTATATAGATACCTACTATGCTGGGCAATGGTATGCGGTGACTCAAAAACTTACCCGGTTACATAAAAATCTGGTGGCAGAAATTAAACGCCGATTACAGGCGGGAGCAGGCGCTCAGCTTGATTTGAAGCTTGCTGAAATTCGTTTGGGCGAAGCAGTGCTTAATCAGCGCCGTGCATTGGTTGATTTAAAAGTGGCAAAAGCCGCGCTGACTCGGGTTTTAGGCAGTGCAATTCCCGCACATAGCGAATTCAGCGACAAAGGATTACGGCACCGGTCTTGGCCCTGGAAAGTCATTAAAAAGCAGATGGATCAAAGCCCGGCATTAATTGGTAAAAGATTGCAGTTAGAAGCGCAGCGAAAAAGAATTATTGCGGTTAAAAAAGCGGTATGGCCGGATTTGATGCTTCAGGCAGGAGCACGTCATTTTTCGGATGACGGCAGTAATGCCGCCGTTATGTCAGTGGGCGCTGAAATGCCGGTTTTTGATCGGAATCAGGGAAAAATTGCTGCCGGTTATGCGCAATATAATCAGATATGCTATGAGTTAAAATCATTGCGTCTGCAGTTGGAGCATAATCTCTATCAGTTAGCGGTTAATGCTGAAAACAGTGCGTATGAAGCCGAGCAAGTGACCAAAGTTCTGTTGCCGCATGCCAGGGAAGCAATTGATTATGCCCAGAAGGGTTATAAGCTCGGCCGTTACAGTTATTTCGAGTTATCTGCCGCAATGAATGCCGTATTTGAAGAAGAGAAACATTACCAACAGGCTCATGCACAATTACACAAGGCCTATATACAGATTGCAGGAATTTTAGGGAGAGATGATGCAGCTAAATAAACAAAGTCTGACAATTATTCTGGCGTTGTTTATGCTATCGGCAGGACATGCTCATGAATCAGGGCAGATTCAACTCACGGATGAAGCCGTTACGCGGAATCAGATTAAAATTGAACAGGCACAAAGCGCAACGATCAGGAGAGTGCTGGATGTCGTCGGCAAAATAAGAGTAAATACTGATAATGCCGCAGTCATTTTCCCGCGCTATTACGGCATTATTAAATCAATGACTAAAAATCTTGGCGATTCTGTAGTGAAAGGGGAAGCCATTGCGGTTGTTGAAAGTAACGAAAGCCTGCAAAGCTATACCATTTATTCGCCAATTGCCGGCACTGTGGTAAAAAAACAGGCGATAGCCGGAGAATTAGCCAAAGGCGATAAGCCGATTTATCAGATTGCCAATCTGGATACAGTCTGGGCTGACCTGACTGTTTATCGTAAAGAGGCAAACCTGGTTAAAAAAGGAATGGCTGTTACCATCAATGCCGATGCCGGCGGTACCGAGGCGCGTTCAGTAATCAGCTATATTTCCCCACTCGGCATTGAAGATAGCCAGACAATATTAGCGCGGGCGATTTTAACAAATCCGACTGGTGAATGGTTGCCTGGCATGTATATCAGTGGAACTATTCTTTTGGCAGAAAACAACGTACCGGTAGCGGTTCGTCCAGATGCTATTCAGCAGCTGCAGGATAAAACCGTCGTGTTTGTGCGTAAAGGGCAGCAGTTTATCCCTACACCGGTAACGCTTGGTGAACAGGATGCAAAATGGATTGAAGTGAAATCAGGCCTGAATGCTGGCGACAGTTATGCCGCGGAAAACAGTTTTTTATTAAAAGCTGATTTGGGTAAAAACCAAATTGAGCATGATTAAAAATACGGAGAGCCAATGCTCAAAAGGATTATCAATGCGTCACTCAAATACCGCTGGCTGGTTATATTATTGACTTTGACTATAAGCGCTCTTGGTATCGTCAATTTTCATTATTTGCCCATTGACGCTGTACCTGACATTACCAATGTTCAGGTTCAGATTAATACTGTAGCCGCAGGACTTACACCGCTTGAAGTCGAAAAAAGAATTACCCTGCCGCTGGAAACGGCCTTAAGCGGTATGTCAGCACTTGATTATAGCCGCTCTCTTTCGCGCTATGGCTTGTCACAGATTACCGTTGTGTTTAAAGATAACACTGATATATATTTTGCCCGCCAGATGATTAATGAACGTCTGCAGGAAGCGCGCAACAAATTACCGCCCGATGTAACGCCTGTGATGGGACCCGTTGCAACAGGTCTGGGTGAAATTGTGATGTATATTGTCGATAATCCCGGCAATCGGCTTGATGCGACCGAATTGCGAACAATACAGGATTGGGTTATCAAGCCGCAATTACGGTTTGTTCCGGGTGTTGCCGAAATTAATACGGTCGGCGGGTTTGCAAAGCAGTATCATATTTTGCCTGATCCCAAAAAATTGATTCGTTATGGTTTGAGCCTCAATGAAATAGTGGTTGCACTGGAAAATAATAATGCCAACACGGGCGCGGGTTATATCGAGCGTAACGGCGAACAATATCTGATTCGGGTTCCCGGGCAGATTCATACCATTAAACAGATTAAAAATATCGTGGTTGCCAGCCACGACGGTACGCCTGTGCATATTAAAGATGTGGCGGAAATCAGTCTTGGCAAGGAGCTTCGAACCGGTGCGGCAACTGCCGATGGCAAGGAAGTGGTCTTGGGTACAGTATTAATGTTCATGGGTGAAAACAGTCGCACAGTGGCTGAGCGAGTAACTCAAAAGTTGGAGCAAATTAATAAATCACTCCCTCCGGGTACCAAAATCGAACTGGTGTATAATCGGCTTAAATTAGTTGATGCAACGATTAATACGGTAAAAAATAACCTGCTTGAAGGGGCGATACTGGTTTGCGCCGTATTGTTGATTTTTTTAGGTAATATTCGGGCAGCGCTTATTACGGCTATGGTCATTCCATTATCAATGTTATTGACCATTACCGGAATGGTCTATGATAAAATCAGTGCAAATCTGATGAGCCTTGGCGCGCTTGATTTTGGGTTAATCGTTGATGGTGCGGTAATTATCGTTGAAAATTGCATGAAGCAGCTTGCCCGCGAACAACAACGAACTCAACGCCTGCTAACCCGTAATGAGCGGATACAGATTACTGCACGTGCGACACAGGAAGTCATTCGGCCAAGTGCCTTCGGGGTGTTAATCATTACTGCAGTGTATTTGCCGGTTTTAACTTTGACTGGGATAGAAGGAAAAATGTTTTTGCCTATGGCTGAAACAGTCATTATTGCACTATTGTCCTCGCTTCTGTTCTCAATGACCTTTATTCCGGCTGCGATTGCTTTATTCCTGAAAGGGCCGATAAAGGAGAAAAAATCTGGCTGGCGTAAACAATTCACGCTTGGTTATAAGCATTTACTGACCTATTGTCTGCAGCGTTGGTTAGCGGTAATCAGCCTGGCCATAGCTCTGGCGGTTATCAGTGTGGTGATTGCCTTTCGGTTAGGCGCAGAATTTGTTCCAAGTCTTAATGAGGGAGATATCGCCTTACATGCCTTGCGCATTCCGGGAACCAGTTTAAGCCAGTCGATTGCAATGCAGCATCAATTGGAAAAAAACCTTAAAAAAGTCCCTGAAGTTGATTTTATCTTTTCAAAACTGGGTACAGCTGAAATCGCGACAGATCCTATGCCGCCCAATGTCGCGGATACTTATATTATAATTAAACCCAAAAAAGATTGGCCCAAACCGCACAAAACAAGAGCTGAACTGATTCAGGCCATTGAGCAGGCGATTGATCAGTTACCCGGTAACAGTTATGAATTTTCACAGCCGATTCAAATGCGTTTTAATGAATTAATTTCAGGTGTTCGCAGTGACGTGGCGGTAAAAATCTATGGCGATCAGATGCCGATTTTGGAAGCGGCTGCGGAAGCAGTGAGGCAAAAGTTACAAAAAATTGCAGGCGCGGCCGATGTCAAAATTGAACAGGCCAGCGGCTTGCCGTTATTGACCCTGAAGATTGATCGCTTATTGCTTGCCCGTTATGGCTTGCAGTTAAATGAAGTACAGACAGCTATTGGTATTGCAATGGGGGGTAAAGTCGCGGGTCAGCTGTTTGAGGGCGATCGCCATTTTGATATTGTCGTTCGCTTACCGGAAAATTTACGTGCGGCTACGGATGTATTGCATAATGTATTTGTGCCTTTACCAATGGCGCCAGATGGCGAGCGCCATTTTATTCCCTTGACCGAGATCGCAACTTTTGTTCAAAGCGAAGGGCCAAACCAGATAAGCCGCGAAAATGGCAAGCGTGTCCTGACCGTAACTGCCAATATCCGTAAACGGGATTTAAGTTCTTTCGTCAGTGAGGCCAAAAAACAGGTAGAAGCAATAAAATTGCCTCATGGCTACTGGTTAGGGTGGGGTGGGCAATTTGAGCAGCTGCAGTCTGCAACTAACCGTTTGTTATTAGTCATTCCGGCGACTTTCTTATTAATTTATGTTTTGCTTTCAATTGCATTAAACAGTGCAAGAAACGCCGGACTGGTTTTCACCGCAATCCCGTTAGCCTTGACTGGCGGTGTGTTTGCCTTATGGTTACGAGGCATTCCGCTTTCGATTTCAGCGGCGGTAGGATTTATCGCCTTGTCAGGAATTGCAGTTCTGAATGGCCTGGTGATGATAAGCTTTATGAACAAATTGCGCGAGAGCAATTATTCCTTATCCGAAGCCGCAATACTCGGCTCAGCTGCACGCTTGCGTCCGGTACTAATGACGGCCCTGGTCGCCTCACTAGGTTTTATTCCAATGGCAATTGCGACAGGCACTGGTGCAGAAGTGCAAAGACCGTTGGCAACAGTAGTGATAGGCGGCATTATTTCATCAACGTTTCTAACACTGATAGTCTTGCCGATTTTATATGTCATTTGGCATCGTAAGCGTTAATAAAATGTTGGGTCAAACGACCCAACACTCTTTTTTTCAACCGGCTCCTACTGTTTAGCCACAGAAAGCCCTTTCAAAATGGTTAACGCCGCATACAATTGATAATCCTCATGCAGCAAAGCATTGTCATCTTTAGCATATTGCTCATTAATCGCCTGTTCGGCAGGATTAGTCGGCGTTGCCAGATGGCCGTTTAAATCGGCTTCGCTAAATCCGGCAAAAGGCGATTTAGCTGCTGCCTCTTTAGGGATTTCCATCTCTTCAATAATAATATCCGGTGTAATTCCTTTTGCCTGAATAGATGTGCCTGACGGCGTGAAATATAAGGCCGTGGTCAATTTAATAGCACGTTTTTCATCCAGCGGCAGCACAGTTTGCACCGAACCTTTACCAAAGCTGCGAGTGCCCAGAATAATTGCGCGCTTATTGTCTTTCAGCGCACCAGCTACAATTTCCGAAGCCGAAGCAGAGCCGTTGTTAATCAGGACTACCATTGGCGCATTATCCAGAATATCGCCGGGATTAGCGATTGCTGTAAAGCGGGAACCTGGCAATCTGCCCTGAGTGTAAACAATTAACTCATTCGGATCTTTCTTGTCATTATCAATAAAGTCATCAGAAACCTGAATTGCTGAATCAAGTAATCCGCCAGGGTTATTACGTAAATCAAGGATCAAACCTTTTAACTTACCGCCAGCCTCCTGTTTGAGCTGGGCAATGGCATTTTCCATATCCTGAGCAGTCATAGCCTGGAATTGGGTCAAGCGGATATACCCATAATTACCGTCAAGTAACTTGCTTTTTACGCTTTTGATCAGGATTTTTTCCCGAACCAGCGAAAAGTTTAGCGGTTTCGGCTCGCCTTTACGCAAGACTGTCAGATCAATCGTCGTACCTTGCTTGCCGCGCATCATTTCGACCGCATTCTGCAGGGTGATTCCTTGGACTGATTTATCGCCTAACTTGATAATATAATCACCCGCTTTAATTCCCGCCCTGAACGCAGGAGTGTCAATTAAAGGCGTTACTACTTTAACTACACCTTCTTCCATGGTGACTTCAATGCCCAAGCCGCCGAATTCGCCGCTGGTTGAAGTCTGTAAATCTTTGAACGCGTCCTCATCCAGATAGGCCGAATGGGGATCCAGCCCGTTTAACATGCCGCGGATGGCATTATTAAATAATTCCTGATCATCAACAGGTTTTACATAATATTTTTTTATTTCATTGATTGCGTTAGAAAAACGTTGTACTTCTTCCATTGGTACACTTTTTTGAGGTCCGTCGGATGTGGAATTTGGAGTTAATGCCCATGTCGGGAATACAAGTGCGAAAGAAATCAATGTAGCCAATGTGCCTGAATACAACGGGTTGTTACGCATATTTTTCTCCTTGGATAGCATGAAACGCAGAGCGCCCATCCTCCGATTACTGTGTAAAGCCAGGTTCATACCCATGAATAGACTTCAAGATGCAGAGAAATTCCGGTTCAGGACAGCCAATCAAGTGGTGGTACAGCTTTTCCACGTTGCCTTACTTCAAAGTATAGACCGTTTTGCCGAATGCCACCGGTATGACCTACTGCCGCAATTTGTTCGCCTTGCAGAACCTGGCTGCCTTTACGCTTAAACAAAGATTGATTGTGGGCGTAAAGCGTCATAAATCCCTGACCATGATCAATTATCAATAATAATCCATAACCATTGAGCCAGTCACTAAAAACTACCTTTCCAGGATAAACTGCATGCACAGCCGTGCCCTCATTGGCAAAAAAGGTAACACCCTGATTTAATTTTTGGGGGTGCTGACCATTGCTGGTAATGGGTTTGGGCAATTTATGCCGCATGGATACAAAAGGCTGTTTTGCTACTGCTATACTTTGCTGGCTTAATGTCTGCAATAACTGGGAAAGATTCTTTTTATTTTTTTCGTATTCAGTGAGCATATGCTGCTTATTCTGGATCTCATGACTGAGCGACTCAATAACGGCTGTGTGATATTTCTTGTTCTGTTCCAGTTTTTTCTGATTCGCATACAGCTTCTGCTTTAATGCTTTCTGTTCATTCACTTCCGCCTGCAGGCTTTGCTGACTTGTGGTCAGATTTTGTTTCGTTTGATCGATACCATCAATTAATTGCAGGCGCGATTTAACCAGATACTGGTGAAAAGTCAGTAGCCGGCTTATGGCATAAGGTTCATCCTGATTAAGGATCCATTTCATGGGTTGATATTCGCCAATTTTGTAGCGGATACGAATATGTTCAGCTAACAGTTTTTGCTGCGCCAGCAATTGCCGGTTTAATTCATTGACCTTCAATTGCAGGCTTAGAATTTTCTTTTGGTTGCCTGCCATCGTTGTCTCAATGGTATGCATTTTCTTAACGCTAAATCCAATTTCTTTCTCAGTGACAGCCAATTCTTTATTGAGCACGCCTCGCTTGTCATTGGCAGTTGTAAGTGTTTCCTTCAACCGGTTAATCTGGCTGTCCAGCTGCTTCAATTTACTTTTTGTCTGCACTACCGAAGGGGTTTCAAGACAATAGCCGGACATGGCATTGCCAATTAATACCGCAGCGCAAAATAATTTTATTACGGGCTTAACTCGTCGCAACATTATCTTTTACCAGTAATGAATGACCCGTCATCTCCGCGGGTTTCTCAATATCCAAAAGGTCAAGCAAAGTGGGCGCGATATCAATCAGGCTGCCTTTGCGGTTATCGTTAATATGCCAGCCGCTGCCTACATACACAAAAGGAACTGGCTCACTGGTATGTGCGGTATGCGCCTGGCTGGTTGTTTCGTCAAACATTGCTTCAGCGTTACCATGATCGGCAGTAATGATTAAGCCTCCGCTCTTGTCGGCAATTGCCTCCCAGACTTTCGCCATACAGCGGTCAAGGCATTCTATTGCTGTTACGGTCGCGTTAAAATCACCGGTATGACCAACCATATCCGCGTTGGCATAATTACAGATGATCACATCGTAGGCATCACTTTTTATCGCATCAACCAATGCATGGGTTAATTCCTCCGCGCTCATTTCGGGCGCAAGATCATAGGTTGCAACCGGCGGAGAAGGGATAAGAATGCGATCTTCATTCTCAAAAACCTGTTCTGAACCCCCGTTAAAAAAGAAAGTCACATGGGCATATTTCTCGGTTTCTGCAATCCTGAGCTGGGATAATCCTTCATGCGCGACGATCTCGCCCAGAGTATTGTTCATTGCAGCGGGCGGGAATGCAATTTCAGTAGCCAGGTTTTTTGCATAACTGGTCATACTGACAAATCGCGACAACTGAGGCCGGCAATTTCTTATAAAGCCATTGAAATCATCATCCAGAAAAGTTTGTGTTAACTGGCGGGCGCGATCGGCACGGAAATTAAAGAAAAAGATCGCGTCGCCGTCTGTAATCGGCTGCACTGGTCCAATCAGCGTTGGCGGGATAAACTCATCGGATTTTTTTTCCTGATAAAATGAATTAATCGCTGTCTCGGCATCATTAAAATGATAATGGCTTTCACCTTCGGTCAGCATGCGGTAGGCAAGCGCGGTTCTTTCCCAGCGCTTGTCTCTGTCCATGGCGAAGTAACGGCCGCTTATGGATGCAATTCTTGCAACTGGATATTGCTCTAATTGTTGATTTAACGCTTTAATACTTGCTAATGCGCTTTGAGGAGGCGTATCCCGGCCATCAAGAAATAAATGCAGGCAGACATTTGAAAAATGCTGTTGCTGGCACATAGCAAGAAAAGCAAACAAATGATTTTCGTGGCTATGAACGCCACCGGGTGATAATAAGCCAAATACATGTAGTGTTTTTTGGGTTTGAGCCAAAGAGGAAATGAGATCAAGCAATACAGGATTGCGGGCAAAATCGCCGGTTTCGATTGCATGATTTATTCGGGTAAAATCCTGGTAGATAACCCTTCCAGCCCCAATATGCATATGACCGACTTCGGAATTTCCCATCTGGGCATCCGGCAGGCCGACTTCAAGCCCCGAAGCATCGAGTAGTTTATGCGGACATGTTTGCCACCATTCATCCCATTGGGGAGTGTTGGCTGCCGCAATTGCGTTATGGCGGTCGCTATCCTGATAGCCCCAACCGTCAAGAATCATTAACACAATCGGTTTTTTTGGCAACATGATTTTTCCCGGCAAAATCTTAATTATCAAAGAAATGATGAAAATTGTATAGCATTAAATTGCAGGGCTGACTCCAATTGTCAACACGTCCTAAAGCAGTTAGACTATCGGCCATTTGTTAAACGGGAAGAATTTGTTGGATAATCGCACTCCCAAACATGTTGCCATTGTGATGGATGGTAATGGACGGTGGGCATTAAAACAGGGCCTGGCACGTGCCGAAGGGCATCGTGCTGGAGCCGAAGCAGTGAAAGCTGTGATCCGGGGATGCGTCAAGCATGCTATTCCAGTGTTAAGTCTGTTTGCCTTCAGCAGTGAAAACTGGACGCGGCCTGAGCAGGAAGTGAGTTTTCTCATGCAGCTGTTTCTGAAATCACTGGAGAAAGAGGTTGCTGAACTGCATCAGAATGGTGTTTGCCTGAGGTTCACCGGTTGCCGGGAAAATCTATCACAGGATTTGCAACAGCAAATGCAGAAAGCAGAAAGGTTGACGTTAAACAATAATCGGTTAATCCTGAATATTGTGATTAACTATGGCGGCCGTTGGGATATCGTAGAAGCGGCTAAAGCCATCGCTGCAAAAGTAAAGGCGAATGAAATCTCGATAGCGGACATTAATGAACAGGTATTTGGCAATGCGTTGAGCATGAATGATCTACCTGAACCTGACTTGTTTATCCGTACTAGCGGAGAACAACGCATCAGTAATTTTTTCCTTTGGCAGATGGCATATACCGAACTGTATTTTACAGAGGTGTTATGGCCTGATTTTACTCTGGAAGAGTTTGAAGGAGCGCTGTCGGTTTTTGCAAATCGGGAACGGCGCTACGGTAAAACCTCCCAGCAATTGGCTGAGTTTTAATTATGTTTATACAACGGTTATTAACCACCCTGATTTTATTACCGCTGGTTCTGGTCGCAATTTATTATGCGGACAGTCGTTTTTTTAGCTATGCTCTTCTTGTGTTAGCCTTAGGTTGTGCGTATGAATGGTTACAACTGATACCAATCCGGCGTATCTGGCTTAAAGCCTTTTTTCTGGGCGCAGTAGCGGCAGCGTGGGTACTGGTTTCCAACGTGTACTGCTGTTGGTTAGCAACGGGTATTGCTGTCTGGGGATTGATTCTGATTGCAATCTGCAGTTATCCAAAACTGCAGAAAATATGGGGGCATAAGGCTGTGACTGCATTTCTTTGCCTGCTTTTGCTGCCATTATTTACCCAAAGTATGAGCAATATTTTTTCATTGACCCAGGGTAAAGCGCTGGTTATTTATTTGCTGTTCCTGGTTTGGGGGGCGGATATCGGTGGTTACCTTGCTGGAAAACTGCTGGGCAAACATAAGTTAATTCCGGCAGTGAGTCCTGGCAAGACCGTTGAAGGGGTAGCTGGGGGTATAGTACTGTCACTGCTGGTAAGCCTGGCCGCAAGTTATTACTTTCAGCCGTTGTCTTTGCTGAAATGGACGGTGGCTGCATTTGGTATCGCATTGGTTTCATTAGTGGGCGATCTGTTTGTCAGTATGTTGAAAAGAAGAACTCAGATTAAAGACACAGGCCATCTTTTACCCGGACATGGCGGTGTTCTGGATCGTCTGGATAGTCTGATTGCGGCGGCGCCATTTTTTTATCTGGCCGTTAACTACATATAACAAAGACATCAAGCTGGACAATAAAATGATATTAACTCTGGTCTATTTCTTTATTGCACTGTTGTTATTGGTAACCATCCATGAGTTTGGCCATTTTATTGTCGCCCGTTGGTGCGGCGTCAAAGTTCTGCGTTTTTCGTTTGGTTTTGGCAAAGTGCTGGCTCGCTGGCATGACAAGAAAGGAACAGAATATGCTGTTTCCCTTTTGCCGCTCGGCGGTTATGTCAAAATGCTTGATGAAGGCGAAGGACCTGTTGCTGAAAATGAACGCCATCTTGCGTTTAACAACAAATCGGTATGGGCACGGATTGCTATTGTGGCAGCGGGACCATTATTTAATTTTTTGTTTGCCTTTGTTGCCCTCTGGCTGGTTATGGTGATAGGAATACGTTCGCTGGCGCCTATGATTGAGCAGGTAACGCCCAATAGTCTGGCAGCAAAGGCGGGCTTGGAAAGTAAAACAGAAATTATTGCTGTCAATGATAAAAAAATTGCTAGCTGGCGCGAGTTTCAATATGCCTTATTGCCTGAAATAGGAGGTGATGGCACGGTTTCTTTAACGGTTAAATCACAGGCTAATAATAGCCGGAAAACGGTTTCGTTACCGCTTGCAGATTGGAAAATTGATGCTCAGAAACCTGATGTATTGGCAAGTCTTGGCATTGTACCATTTATTCCCGGTGTTCCGCCGGTTGTGGGTGAGGTTTTTCCTGATTCGCCGGCACAGGCAGCCAGACTGCTGAAGGGCGATCGTGTCGTTGCCATTGAGGGTAAAGCGATTGATGACTGGCTTGAGCTGGTAGAATTTGTCAAAGCTAATCCAGGAAAACAGATAACGCTGGGTATAGTCCGTCAAGGGCAACCGCAAACAATTGCATTGACCATAGGCAGCCACAATGTAAATGGCAAACAGGAAGGTCTGGTCGGCATGGCATCGCAAATTGTTGACTGGCCAGCCGAATGGTTACGGGTACAACGCCAAAATCCGGTTTCTGCAGTCAAAACTGCGTTAGTACAAACGGCCGAACTGACGGGCGCTACGTTTTCAATGATTGCGCGCTTTATCAGTGGTAAGCTTGCTTTGCAGACTATCAGCGGACCAGTAGGCATTGCTCAGGGCGCAGGTGATTCAGGACGCAGTGGTATAGCCTATTATTTGTCTTTCCTGGCATTGGTGAGCATTAGTCTCGGTGTGTTAA
The DNA here is from genome assembly GCF_042649825.1 of Legionella dresdenensis. Taxonomy (NCBI): domain Bacteria; kingdom Pseudomonadati; phylum Pseudomonadota; class Gammaproteobacteria; order Legionellales; family Legionellaceae; genus Legionella; species Legionella dresdenensis. The sequence goes on from NZ_JBHSAB010000028.1 coordinate 65,762, forward strand.
ATCTGCTGCCGATACCTTTACTGGATGGAGGACACTTATTGTTCTATCTCATCGAAATTATTCGACGCAAACCCCTTTCGGACGGTGCGAAAGCAGCAGGAATGTATGTCGGGATGCTGTTTTTGGCGGCGCTGATGGTTTTGGCTTTATACAACGATGTTACGCGTATTGTGAATTAAAGCGATTCGCAGAATCAGGGCGGTTGAGATTGATTCCTTGACACCGCTGATGAGTTGCTATAAAAGGATGACAAAATAAAATTTTTTAATGCTTTGAAAGTGCTGGACGTAAAATAATAATGAAAAAAGTCAGTAAAAAAATAGTATTGGGTATCTGCTGTTCAACCATGCTTACCTGGTCAGCGCAAATTTGCGCTGACAATGGATTTATTGTCCGGGACATCAAAGTAACTGGTTTACAAAGAATTAGTGTTGGTACCGTTTTAAACTACTTGCCTGTTCAGGTGGGTGAAGAGGTAGATGCTTCATCGACCGGCGAGATTATCCGAGCCCTCTACGATACCGGTTTTTTCCAATCAGTATCGCTTGAGCGGCAAGGGAATACGTTGATTGTCGATGTGGTAGAGCGAGCAACCATCGGCAGCATTAATATTGTGGGTAATAAAGAAATTCCCAGTGATAAAATGAAAGAGCTGCTTAAACAGATGAGTCTGGTTAAAGGCCGTGTCTTCCAACGATCCTCTCTGGAGCGGTTAGAAAAAGAATTAAAACAGGCTTATAACGCTCGAGGCAAATACAATGCCCGGATAGAAACTACCGTAACGAACCTGACTGAGAATCGAGTAGCGATTACTGTTGATATTTCTGAAGGACGGGTATCACGAATCAAAGAAATCAAATTTATTGGCAACCACGATTTCTCAAGCAGTGAGCTGATGGCTGAGATGTCGCTGTCGACAACTGGCTTGTTCACCTATTTCACCAAAAAAGATCAATACTCCAAGGCAGCGATGGATGCTTCTCTGGAATCTATCCGTTCATTTTACCTGGATCGCGGCTATCTGAAATTTAATGTTGTTTCTTCGCAAGTGATGTTATCGCCAGATAAAAAAGACGTGTACATTAATATTTATGTTAACGAAGGTCCGCAATACCGTTTTTCAGGTTACGATATCGCTGGTAAAACTGTTGTCTCTAAAGAACAGATTGATGACTTGGTATTGGTCAAAAAAGGCGAAGTATTCTCTCGCAAGAAAGTTACCGAAAGTATTTCAGCAATTGGATTGGCATTAGGTAATCATGGCTATGGCTTTCCTGCAATCAATGCCGAACCGCGTATTAACGAAAAAGACAAAACGGTATTTATTACGTTCGTGGTGGATCCGGGACGCCATGTATATGTAAGGCAAATCAACTTCCATGGTAACACCAAAACAGGCGATTATGTGCTTCGTAACATTATCCGTCAGAATGAAGGCGGTTTACTGTCCTTGCATAATATTAAAGAATCCGAGCGCCATTTGAAAATGCTGGGTTATCTGAAAAATATTAATGTGAATACAACGCCGGTACCCGGTACAAACAACCAGGTGGATCTGGATATTCAGGTTGAAGAAGCGCCTTCGGCCGAGGCAAGTGCATCAGTCGGCTATGGTACTAACGGTCCGCAATTAAATGCATCGGTTAATCAACATAACTTTATGGGAACTGGCCGTTCGATTGGTTTTTCCTTCAATGCCAGTTACTGGGGGCAGGATTACTCGCTGAATTATTATAATCCCTTTTATACTGACACCGGTATGGGGCGCGGTTTTAACGTCTATTTTATGAAAATGGATCCAAAGCACCTTGATGTTGCTTCTTATTCTTCAGATCGCGTAGGCGGTGATGTTAACTATAACCTTATGGTTAGTGAAAATAGCAGCTTGCAATTCGGGTATGGTTTCCAGAACATGAATATTCGTTCTGTCGGGGTAGTGCAGCAGATTCAGAATTTCGTTAACCTTTATGGTACCAATTTTAACGAAGTCAGACTGGCTGGCGGTTGGAATCGTAACACCTACGATCAAATGCCTTATCCAAATCGCGGTAGTAATCAACAAGCAACTTTACTGATTGCTTTACCTGCCAATTCGCAGTCGCTTTCATATTACAAAACATCCTATCTGGCGCATGTTTACCAGCCGTTATTCCATGGCTTCACTCTGTCAGTGCTGGGAAATATTGCTTATGGTAATGGCTGGGATCATCAGGGATTGCCTTTCTTCGAGAACTACTATGCGGGTGGTATTGCTTCACCTGGCCAGGTGCGTGGTTATGAAAGTTTTTCTCTGGGTCCGAAAGATAGCCTGAATAATGCTATGGGCGCCAACTTCCTGGTGAATGGAAGCATTGGCCTGATTCTGCCATATCCCTTAAGCCGGGATAATATCCGTACAACGACATTTGTCGATGCGGGTAACGTATTTGTACGTGGCACTCCGGTTGCGCTCAGTGGTACAGATCCTGGTCCGATGCGTTATTCTGCCGGTGTATCGGTCGAGTGGCGATCGCCGTTTGGACCTTTGGCATTCAGTGTTGCGAAACCGCTGAACTTACAACCCAGAGATGATAGTCAGTACTTCCAGTTTTCGATGTCTTCAGCGTTATAACCACGCGTTATAATTCGCTGCGGCTTATCGCAACTGGCCTAAAAGTATGCTAGCATCGAGGTCTTTCAATCAGGAGAAAAAAATGAAGCGTGTGTGTGGTTATATTATTGCATTTGTGTTTGGTTTTTGTGCAATTAATGCCTATGCTGATCCGGCAAAAGTAGGCGTTGTTGATTTACAGAAAATCATGCAAACTTCAAGTCAGATGAAAGCTATCCAGCAAAAACTGGAAAAAGAATTCAAACCCCGTCGTGACAAATTGGTAGCGATGGAAGATGGCTTGAAAAAAGACATGGAAAAATTCAAGCGTGATAGCGCTATCCTTAGCCAAAGTCAGAAAAAAGAGCTGGAAAGAAAAATCATTGCTACCCAGCAGACTTTTGAACGTGAAGGCCAGCAGTATCAGCAAGAGTTGAGCACTGCCCATAACGAAGCAATGGAAGATTTATACAGTAAAATCCGTAAATCAATTACTAAAGTTGCGGAAGCTGGTAAATACGACATTATTCTGCAGAAAGACGCTGCACCATTCAGTGTTGATAAGCTGGATATTACTGCAGAAGTTATGAAAAGCATCGAATAAAACCAAGTGGGCAATATTAAAACTGTTGCCGAATTGGCCAACGTACTGAATGGCTCTGTTCATGGTAACCATGGACAAGCTATTCAGGGCTTCGCATCTTTAAAACGTGCCAATCAAAACCAGCTGACCTGTTATGACGGTAATTCCCCGCTTGACTGGTTGACTCAGACGCAAGCCGGAGCGGTTCTGACTCTCTCCCAGTTCCTGGAGCATTGCTCCACCAATGCCATTGTGGTAGATAACCTGCAACCGGCAGTCGCCCGAGCGCTCTCTCTTTTCAGCATGGCTGATGATCATACGTTGACAGGCACCATCCATCCAACAGCGGTTATTGATGGTAGTGTAACCATTGCTGATAATGTTTCGATCGGCGCGAATAGTGTTATTGGCGCGGATGTTATATTGGCGGAGAATGTTAAAATTGGTCCCAATTGTTCAATAGCTCCTGATTGTTACATAGGTGAACGCACAGTTGTTAAAGCGAATACAGTCATTGGCAGGTATTGCCATATCGGTTCAGATTGCCTGATTGAAAGCGGGGTGATTGTCGGGACTCAACCTTTTAATGGTTGTAAAATCCAAGGGCAGTGGCAAGCAGGTTTAAACAGTGGCGGGGTTTTTATTGAATCAGCAGTAACCATTGGTGCAAACACAGTTATTGCTGCCGGAACTTATAACGATACCTGTATTGGCCAGGGTACCTGGATTGATAACTTGGTACATATTGCACATGATGTTATTATTGGCGCACACACGGCAATAGCCGGGTGTGCAGTTCTTGGCGCCTGGGTACAAACAGGTAAACATTGTATTATTGGTGGTGCGTCAACCTTGGCTGCGAATGTCAGACTTGGTGATGACATCGTAATTACCGGTATGTCCAGTGTTAACAAATCGCTTGCAAAGCCAGGAATTTATTCATCGGGTACTATGGTGAGCGAACATAATCAGTGGCGGCGTAATGTTGCACGTTTTCGCCGTTTGGATGATTATATCAATCGGTTTGTCAGGCTGGAAAAAGACTGGCTGGCAAAAAGTAATTATCAGGATTAAGCAATCCTGACTGGTAAACGCAATATTTGAAGAATTAGATGAGGAAGCATATGAGTGAGGGCATAGATATAACAAGGATTCTTGCGCTTTTGCCGCACCGTTATCCATTTATTCTGGTTGACCGTGTTTTGGAATACAAAACGCTTGATTATTTGCATGCGATAAAAAATGTGACAATTAATGAGCCATTTTTTCCGGGACATTTTCCAGGTAACCCAATTATGCCCGGTGTGCTGATGCTGGAAGCTCTGGCGCAAGCAAGTGCGATTCTGTCCAACTTGTCACGCACGCCAAAAGATGGGCATGAGTTTATCCATTTTTTTGCTGGCATTGATAATGCCAAATTCAAGCAAATTGTTATTCCTGGCGATCAGTTGCGGCTGGAAGTCAAATTAATTGGTCAGAAACGAGATTTTTGGCGTATGCATGGCGAAGCGTTTGTAGGTGATAAGCTGGCATGCTCGGCAGATTTGTTAAGTGCATCGAAGGAAATTGAAAAGTGATAGATGAAAGCGCAAAGATCCACCCGGAAGCAAAAATAGGCGAAGGGGTGTCAATTGGCCCTGGTTGCTACATAGGCGCAAATGTGGAAATTGGTGACGGTACATGGATTGGCCCGCATGTTGTTATCCAGGGGCCAACCGTCATTGGAAAAAATAATAAAATATTTCAGTTTGCCTCGGTAGGCGATGAACCGCAGGATATTACCTATAAAGGCGAACCAACCCGTCTGGAAATTGGCGATAACAACATTATTCGTGAATATTGCATGATTAGCCGCGGCACCGTGAAGGGTGGAGGACTGACTCGCGTAGGCAGTAATAATTACCTGATGGCATATTCACATATCGGCCATGATTGTATGGTTGGCAATAACATCATTATGGTTAATTATTCTGCATTGTCAGGGCACGTAATCATTGATGATTTTGCCATTATCGGCGCGTATGCCGCTGTCCATCAGTTTTGCCAGGTTGGCGCTTACGCGTTTATCGCACGTGCGACTTATGTGACCAAAGATGTTCTGCCATATGTTATGATCGCAGGCCATACTACTTCGGCATGCGGTATTAATACCGTCGGATTAAGGCGGCGCGGGTTTTCATCTTCAGCAATTGATGGCTTACGCCGGGCCTATAAAATTATTTTCCGTAAAGGATTAACTGTCCAACAGTCCGTTGCCGAGCTGGAATTGATGCAAAATGACTGTCCAGAAGTCATTCCAATGATTGATGCTTTGAATCAATCTACCCGTGGTATCGTGAGATAAGTAATGCCAGGCGAAGGGCTTCTGAAGCGCTTGCCTGGCTTGAGAATATAATTATTTATGGGTGAAACATGCTAGATCCTCAATTACTCCGTGATAATCCTCAGTATGTGGCTGATTGCCTTGCGAAACGTGGGTTCAAATTTGACGTTGCCGCTTTTTCACGTTTGGACGAAGAGCGTAAAAAACTGCAGGTTGCAACCCAGGCTCTGCAAAATGAAAGAAACCAGCGTTCGAAAGAAATCGGCGCTGCCAAAGCGCGCGGTGAGGACATTGAGCCCATGCGCGAAGCGGTAAATCGCCTGGGTGTAGAGCTTGAGCAGACAAAAAATGATCTTGAACAAATATTAAGCAAAATTGAAGCAATCACGTTGAGCCTGCCTAATATTACCCATGAGTCAGTTCCAGTGGGCGAGGATGAAACAGGGAATGTTGAGGTAAGAAAATGGGGTACTGTTCCAACTTTTGATTTTCAGGTCAAATCACATGATGAACTGGGTGAAGCCCTGGGGCAGCTTGATTTTGCCCTGGCTGGCAAGATAACAGGCAGCCGATTTGTTGTTATGAAAAATAGTCTGGCAAAACTTCATCGCGCCTTAATCCAGTTTATGCTGGATATCCATACTTCGGAGCATGGCTATCAGGAAATCTATGTGCCTTATATTGTCAATGCCGACAGTTTGCTGGGTACAGGTCAGCTGCCAAAATTTGAAAATGATTTGTTTAAACTGAATGGCGAAAACAATTATTATTTAACTTCAACTGCTGAAATTCCAGTAACCAATACAGTACGGGACGCTATTCTGACGCACGAAAGTTTACCTATCCGTCATGTTTGTCATTCTCCCTGTTTCCGCAGTGAGGCCGGTTCCTATGGCCGGGATACCAAAGGGATGATTAGACAGCACCAATTTGAGAAAGTGGAACTGGTCTGGATTACAACGCCTGAGCAATCCTATCAGGCTCTGGAAGAGCTGACTCGCCATGCTGAAACCATTTTACAGCGTTTGAATCTGGCTTACCGGGTGTTGACTTTATGCACTGGCGATACTGGCGCAGGCTCTGCCAAAACCTATGATTTGGAAGTCTGGCTGCCGAGCCAGAATACGTATCGTGAAATTTCTTCCTGCTCAAATATGGAAGCTTTTCAGGCTCGCCGAATGAAAGCGCGATACCGTCATCCAGAAACTCAGGAAACCCAATTAGTTCACACCTTGAATGGTTCTGGTCTGGCAGTAGGGCGCACATTGGTTGCAATTATGGAAAATTATCAGGATAAAGAGGGGAATATCCATATTCCACAGGCATTGCAATCTTATATGGGCGGCCAGAAAGTTATTTCGGTTTAACTGAAAAAAATGGAATTGGATTGCTTCAGGCAAAGCAATCCAATTCGAAGCTTTGTTAACTGCACATAATTTGTAAACCCACGGATGGTGTGCTAATTATAATTAATCCCCGTTAATAAAATCACAGGATTTATTCAAGAAGAAGAGGATAGCTATGGAACAGCAGAAAATAACAAAATCAAAATTCATAGCAGCATGTTCTGCATTGACCTTTGCCTCATTAACCAGCTTTAGCCAACCCGTTTCTGCCGCTGTAGCAAGCGGACAACTGGTCTTGATTAACTCGCTCGCTATGGTAGTGAATGGTAGTGCCGGCGGTTCGGCATCAAGTATTATGGTGCAGGTCAGTGATTCAACGGGCGTTTGTTCGACAACGTCCTCGTTAAATTACGGCGGGGTAGTCGTTGTGCCGTGGAATTCTGCAAATCCTCATTCAGCCACAAAATGCACCGATATAACCAGTGTTGCCGTTACCCCCTTAAAAAACAACAGTGGTTATGTGCAATATGACACTACTGCTAATCCAATTCCTCCTGTTATTGCAACAGGCCCGACCGTTTTTCTCGCACCAACAACACCGATTGCCAATACTGTGCTCATTGTTACAGGCGGTTCTTCGCCAGCAATGGTAAATAGCACAACCTCCTGGGGCGCTGCAGGCGGCACGCCGCCAGTTTATCTGTCGTCAAACGGCAGTATTTCTGTAACGGGTATAATGGGCGGCGTGGGAATGATCGGCGTTAAAGCTGAAACTCGAATGTTAAAATACGGCATAAGACCGATTTTAAATTCGATGGCAGCGAATTAAAATTGTAAAATCAGCGTAGGTTGGGCTGTAAAGCCCAACAACAGTGTTTAATACAGGATCAAGTGTTGGGCTTTACAGCCCAATGGCGCTGCCTTAAGCTGTACAAAAATTGCGATATAGAAAAAAAGAGCTAAATATATATAGAA